>JAIRRX010000131.1 GCA_031255755.1 Prevotellaceae bacterium
TTAATACATCCGAAATTCCCTGTATATAGCTTTGTTTGGCTTCTTTTGTCTGTCCTTTAAAAAGCGGTCCGATTTCCAATTCATCTTGTCTGTTGAAACCAAACAAGTCATAAGCCTAAGCATGCTGTTCGTGGTAATCAATTAACCCGACATAAGGAGGCGAACTGAAAATGCCTTTTATTTTTTGTTTTTCAAGTAAACTACTAAAATCTGCGTTGTTCCTTTTTGTTTCCTTGAAAATATCAATTGTGCGACTATCGCCCGTTATGCAAAATTGAAAAGTATCGGTTCGCAATTTATCAAAAACTTGTAACCGTGTAACCGTATCTTTTGAGTAGGTTTTCCACCATTTTACGATAGAAAACAGCGGCTTGCATATTTTGCCATGTTTGCTGCAATAGTAAGTTGTTGTTACTGGTTCCAGCAGCGTGGCTAAGTCGGCATGAGTTGTAGCACGGCAACTGCGTATTGTTCGACTCAAAATTAGACTGACAATATTTTTTGTTGCGATATTCCTGATTTTTTTAATCTCCTCAAAAGCAAAATCAATTTCATTCCGAATGTGCTGCGAATACCATTTATCCAGAAAAGTTTCATTATTGTCCTGTTTCAAGTTGATATTATACAGCTTAACAAGTTTTTCGTAAATTGGCAAAAACTCTTTTTCTTTTTTTTCGCCGTATTGTTTCCCATCAATTTCACCTTTCCGCATATTATATTTATATTCAGGTACAGGAAAATGTTGAGTATTAAATAAATTCAATTCTTGTAATAATTTTTTATCAAACTCAATTGTATTGGAATTTCTAACAAAATTTTCCAAAATTTTTGTAATACGGTTAATTTCATTTTTCAAATCCTCAATATCATATTTTGCTACTTTACTGTTGCCAATAAACGAATTAAACGCTGAAACATCAATGCCAATAGCATGTATGCCAAGTTCACACGCTTGTATCATCGTTGTACCGCTACCTGAAAAAGGGTCCAACACAATATCACCTGCATTGAAATAAGTTTCTGTTTTGAATTTATCTTTATGATTATCAAGAAAATATTCGACTAACTGTGGAATAAACTTGCCTTTGTATGGATGTAAACGATGAACGTGTTTTGTAGTTTCGGCTTCTTTGTATTGCTCAAATGATAACGCCCAATTCAAATCTTCTCCTAATTTGTCCTTAAAATAATCTTCGCGCGAAGTCAGAAATTTAGTGTAATAATTTGCCAATTCTACCTGAGATATTTGTGTAGTCCCGTTTTTACCAATCTTTCTTATCCGTCCATATTGGATAAGATAAGAAATGTTGGAAGGAGTTACATTTTTCCCAATATAACTGCTCGCCCATTCGCTGGCTTCTTTTATTGTTAACAGTTCATTCATTGTTTTCTTAATAATCTCCGAGTGTCTCGGGCAGTTGGGCGAGAGCTTGACGGGTTTGTTCTTCGTTCGGAGCTTTGCCATGCCATTTATGTGTTCCCATCATAAAATCAACGCCTTGTCCCATTTCGGTTTTCATTAAAATAACTATCGGTTTGCCTTTGCCTGCAAGTGATTTTGCTTTGGAAAATCCATCTATCAATTCGTTTATATCGTTGCCGTTTAACTGTATAACTTCCCAACCGAATGCTGCAAATTTTGCAGGTAAATCTCCAAGAGAAAGTACATTATCAACTGATCCGTCAATTTGCTGTCCGTTATAATCAACAGTTGCAATGAGATTATCTATTTTTTTTGCTGCTGCAAACATTGCCGCTTCCCAAATTTGTCCTTCCTGCAATTCGCCATCGCCATGCAGTGTAAAAATGAGATTTGGGTCGTTGTTCATTTTTTTTGCAATTGCTGCTCCACAGGCAACCGAAAGTCCCTGTCCCAACGAACCGGATGCAATGCGTACGCCTTTTGCATAATTTGTGGGATGCCCTTGAAGTTTTGAATGTAATTTGCGCAGCGTTCCCAATTCTTTCACATCAAAATATCCTGCACGAGCCAGAACGCTATACCAAACGGGAGCAATATGTCCGTTTGACAGAAAAAACATATCCTGATTTTTTCCGTCTGCTGTAAATGTTTGAGGAGAAGCATCCATTACGTTAAAATACAGTGTTGTCATAAAATCGGCGCAACCGAGCGAGCCTCCGGGATGCCCCGACTGCGAAGCAAAAATCATACGTATAATATCGCGTCTTACTTGTGCTGCAATATCTTGAAGCTGTTTAACATCATTCATAATTATTATTGTTAAAATTAAAAGAATTACAAAGATAAAAAAATATTATTAAATATCATATTTCGACAGTCATTTATTGTTTGTAAATCTTGTTAATTTATTGAGAGGATAAGTTTTGCAACTTACAGTGTTGCCAACAGATTTGTTAATATAAGCATAACAAGGCAGGGAAAAAATATTAATATTTATCTCTCATCATTTCGTTATTTAAATCACTTCAATACTGTTATTTAATCTTGATTTGCTACAATTATAAAAATACATGAATCTGCTTTCATGTTTTTTGTTATTATAAATTTTACATATTGGATTTTCAAACAGACATCACGTATTAATATATTTTTGTATCTTTGCGGCATAATTAAATTTTATACAAGTATAAGTTATTAATATTAAGTCAATTATGTTAAAAATAATTTCAGCCCAAGAGGCAGCATCATATATAAATGATGGAGATGTTTTAGCGTTTAGCGGATTTACTGCATCAGGCGCGCCAAAAGTTGTAACCGCATCTCTTGCAGAACGGGCAAAAGCAGAACATGAAGCGGGTAAGCCGTTCAAAATAGGAATTTTTACAGGAGCATCAACAAACGAGTATTTGGATGGAGCGCTTTCGCTTGCAGATGCAATAGATTTTCGTACTCCTTATCAATCTAATGTGAGTATGCGAAGTTGTATAAATGCTCAAAAAATTCATTACTTCGATTTGCACTTGTCGCATCTTGCACAGGAATTGCGTTACGGATTTTATAAAAAAATAGATTTGGCAATTATCGAAGCTGCCGATGTTTCCGAAAACGGCGAAATAGTTCTTACTGCAGGTGTGGGAATTATTCCTACGGCAGCCATGCTTGCAAAAAAAATTATTATCGAATTAAATAAATTCACTCCTAAAACGGTCAGAGGATTGCACGATATTTACACTCCTTTAGACCCGCCTAATCGCAGGGAAATTCCTATTTACAAACCAAGCGACAGATGCGGCGATGTTGTCTTGAAAGTAGATCCTGATAAAATTATCGGCATTGTGGAAACCGACCTTCCCGATGGATTAAGTCCGTTTACACCTTCCGATGAAATTACCGAAACAATAGGTGCAAATGTTGCTGATTTTTTGGCATCGCAGTTACGCGAAAATAAAATACCATCATCGTTTTTGCCTATTCAGTCGGGCGTTGGAAATATTGCAAACGCAGTGCTTGGTTCGCTTGGCGCAAACAAATATATTCCGCCTTTCGAAATGTACACCGAAGTAATACAGGATTCGGTAATAGGTTTGATACGAGCAGGAAATATAAAATTTGCAAGCGGTTGTTCGCTATCGCTCAGCGATGATATGATGACTGACGTTTATGCCGATTTCAATTCGTTCAGAGATAAGTTTGTATTGCGTCCGCAGGAAATATCAAATAATCCGGAAATAGCAAGACGTTTAGGATTAATAACAATAAATACCGCCCTCGAAGCCGATATTTTTGGAAACATAAACAGCACTCATGTGCTTGGAACAAAAATGATGAACGGAATCGGCGGGTCAGGTGATTTTGCAAGAAACGCTTACATATCAATATTTACCTGTCCTTCAATTGCAAAAGGCGGAAAAATAAGCGCAATAGTTCCAATGGTTTCACATTTAGACCATAGCGAACATTCGGTAAAAGTTATTATTACGGAACAGGGTATTGCCGACCTTCGCGGAAAAAGTCCGATACAACGCGCAAAAACAATTATTGAAAACTGCGTGCATCCGGATTATAAACAACTGTTATGGGATTACTTGAAACTTGGCGGAACAAATCATACTCCACATACTTTGCAGGCATGCTTCGGAATGCATCAGGAATTTATTAATTCGGGAGATATGCGCAAAACAAGCTGGACAAAATAATCAATATAAGATTTTAGAATTATTTTATTAAAATCCAATGAGGCTGTTTTTGAGACAGCCTTTTTTATATGCCAAACGGTTGAATTGATAATTATTTGGCTTTTATGTCGTTATAAACATCCGAATATAGTTAGATTTTAATTGAAACTATTTCTCGAAGAGGTCTTATTATTTTTTCATTTTGGTTAGTTTTATTTTCTGCATCTTGTTTTCCGCAATAATTCCAAATGTATTTTATCGACTGATTGTGGATTAAATCAATAATTATAATTTTATTTGTATTAATTATGTCTTTAATTTTCAGATGAATAATTATTATTCGATGATTAAAGTTACAGGAATTAATGATGATAATGCAATATTCTGAAAAATATTTTCTACTTTTGTGCGAAAATTAAAATCCGATTAACTCGGATTGATAAAAAATATTCAATTTAAATTAATTACATTATACTGTGAAAAATAAATATATCGACTTAATTGAACAAACTTTTGAATTTCCGTCTGCGGAATTCAGGATTGAAGACAATGAATTGTGCTTTCACGATATTCCTCTAATGGATATTATCAAACAATATGGAACGCCGCTAAAAATAACATATCTTCCAAAAATAAGTCAGCAAATACAAAAAGCAAAGCGACTGTTTAATGTGGCTATGGCAAAAGTTGATTACGACGGTGATTATCATTATTGTTATTGCACAAAAAGTTCTCATTTTTCATTTGTACTTGAAGAAGCTTTGAAAAATGAAATCAACCTCGAAACATCATCGGCATTTGATATAAATATAATTGAAGAACTTTATAATCAGGGAATTGTAAACAAGGATGTATTTGTCGTATGTAACGGATTTAAGAAACAGCAATATATTGAAAATATTGCAAATCTGGTCAATACAGGTTGGAAAAATTGTATTCCCATTCTTGATAACATGCTTGAATTTGATTCGTTAAGTGAACTTGTTACCACTAAATGCAAGTTGGGTATTCGCATTGCAGCCGAAGAAGAACCTAAATTTGAATTTTATACTTCGCGCTTGGGAATACGGTACAGCGATGTAGTGCCGTTTTACGAAAATCATATCAAGAAAAATCCGAATTTTGAAATGAAAATGCTTCATTTCTTCATTAATACAGGCGTGAAAGATGATGCATATTACTGGAATGAATTAGCTAAATGCGTGAAAGTTTACTGCGAACTGAAAAAAATATGTCCTACTCTTGATTCACTTAATATTGGCGGAGGCTTCCCAATAAAAACATCCATGCAATTCGATTACGACTATGAATATATGACAGAAGAAATTATTGCGCAAATAAAAAATATATGTGTTCAATATGATACTCCGGAGCCTAATATATTCAGTGAGTTTGGTTCATACACTGTTGGCGAAAGCGGCGCAGTTATCTATTCAATTCTCGGACAAAAACAGCAAAACGATCGTGAACGCTGGTATATGATTGATGGTTCGTTCATAACAAATCTTCCTGATACGTGGGGACTTAAACAACGATTCATAATGCTTGCCATTAATAATTGGAATCACGAATATACTCGCGTTATTCTTGGCGGATTAACATGCGACAGTCAGGATTATTATAACTCCGAAGCACATTCTAATGCGATATTTTTGCCTCAATATGACAAAGATGAAACGCTGTATATAGGATTTTTCCATACAGGAGCGTATCAGGAATCATTGGGAGGTTACGGCGGAATCCAGCATTGTTTGCTGCCTGCACCAAAACATATAATTATTGACCGAGATGAAAAAGGTGAATATTATACGCGACTTTTCAGCAAAGAGCAGTCGTTTCGCTCGATGTTGAAAATTCTTGGATATTAAAGAATAAAAAATTAAGTAATAAAACAGAGATTTGGAATGTATTTTTTTGATTATTAGAATAATATCATAAATACTTTTGTATAGATTATCCACATCCAAATAATTTTAAAATTTTAATTTGGTTTAAAAAATACAAAAAACGGCATTTTCGCAAAAGCGTTCAAAGTATAAACATTAATTAAACTGTAATTTTATATGCTCAGCAAAACAAAAATCAAACAGATAAAATCGCTCGAATATAAAAAATTTCGTAATGAATTGGGTTTATTTGTTGCGGAAGGGGAAAAGTTGGTGACCGAAATTTTGCAGTCGGATTTTCAAATTAACAGTTTATTTTGTCTGCCTAATACAGTATTACCCAAACATAATGCCAGATTAGAAATAATTTCGGAAACTGAAATGAAACGTATCAGTTTTCTTAAAACACCATCTACGGCGCTTGCTGTAATTAAAATTCCAGATAAAAAAATAAATATCAATGTGATAAACAGTTCGTTGAGTATTGTTCTTGACGATATTCAAGATCCTGGAAATTTAGGAACAATAATACGTTTGTGCGACTGGTTCGGAATACAAAACATTATCTGTTCGCTCAAAACTGCCGACTGTTTTTCGCCAAAAGCCGTACAGGCAACAATGGGAGCAATATGTCGCATAAATGTTTTTTATGTAGAATTGAATGACTTTTTTAATAATATCGATAAAAATATCACTGTTTATGGCACATTTCTTGAAGGCGAAAATATTTACAATACCAAACTTTCATCATCAGGTATAATAATTATGGGCAACGAAGGACAAGGAATTGCACCGGAAATAGAAAAATATGTAAATCAAAAACTTTATATTCCGTGTTTTTCAAATGATGCAGCAAAACAACCGGAATCCCTTAATGTTTCAGTTGCGACAGCAATAGTCTGCTCCGAATTTAAACGCAGATTTTTATAATTTGCAGTTCTCGTATTGTTTTGTCAAAATAATTTTACAGTACCGTTTATTCATCAAGGAATAATGTAATTCGATTATTAATCATCTCGTTTATCAAATAAGCAGATGATTCGCTGCTATGTATGAGAATAGATTGAATAATAACAATAATATTTTGTATATTAATTATTTAAATTATATTTAAATGTTTGTTTATAACGACAATACGACTTGTAATAACAAAAATAGGATGCCTTTTTTAGGCATCCTAAATTATATTATTGTTTTTATTGAATTATTGAGTAATCTTATGCACCCAGACTTCAAACAGTAATGGCGTAAACGGTTGAATTACCGTTGTTGTAGTTGTTGTTCCTGTTCCATAATAACCGCTCGAAGCGCCGCTTGAAATATTACCGTAATAGCCATATCCCCAGTCTGATATAAAAAATCCCAAACCCGAATCGCCTGTTTTGAGTTGTTGTACTATTTGGTCGAAACCGTAAATAACGCCTCCGCTCATATCTGTGTTGCCTATGGTAACCGACAATGTATCGTAATTTCTACTTGCATCGTATATATTATGTTGTTTTGCCGTGTCAATAATGTTTGTATCGAAAACAAATCCATCCAAAAAGCGTCCTACGTATGTTACGCGAGCCGTACGTCCGTTGGTAGCGCTTATTGTGTCTTTTACAATGGGAACAAGTTCGTCATTTTCATCTGTTTCCCAAATAGTGTCGGGAGCTGTAAATGTGGTTTTGTAATACATTCCGTATTTTAGCGAATCGTATATTTCGGGATAATACATATTACGATACGTTATTACCTGGTCAAGTTCATAGTCTTGCGGGTCTTCAATAATTTCGCGCAAAGCGACGTCAAGAATATAACTTGCATAACCCGACTGCTGACTTTGCGAAAGCGCTGTATTAAGCAATCGCGACGGCGTAATAATACGGTATTTTGAACCTATTTTCATATTCGGAAATGCATCTGCCAGACATCTGTAAATATATGTTTCATCGAGGTAACCGTAGTTGGGAATATAATGTGTAGTTTGCATATTTGCATCGAACAGTCCGTACTGTATGGCTTGGGACTTTTCAGTTACAGAAATTACTGTTTCGTCGAGCGAACGTTGAGTTTGATCCCATTTTACCCAGTCGCCTGTTCTGGGCATTGCGCCTGTTCCTTCTTCCAGTTTAATGATGTAATAGCCTAAGGCTGTCGGCTGTATAGAATCTTTGTGTACAACTGTGATATAAGACTGTAACAGTCTGTCTTGAATTGCTTCTACTGACTCGCTTTCTTCTTTTGCGCACGATACCAGCAAGGCTGATAATATTAATAAACAAATAGTTTTT
This sequence comes from Prevotellaceae bacterium, assembly GCA_031255755.1. GTDB lineage: Bacteria > Bacteroidota > Bacteroidia > Bacteroidales > UBA932 > JAIRKV01. Next base: position 8,261 of record JAIRRX010000131.1, read on the forward strand.
TTCATATCTTTATTTTTATTGAATTACAAAAGTATTAATTCTTTTTTATTTTGGTAATAATTATTTGAAAAATTAATGGTGAATTTCCCGGCACCATTCCTACCGTATTGCCTCCATAAGCAAGTTGTGAAGGAAAAAATATCAAGGCGTTTTCATATTCGTTCATCATCGTTAAGCCTATGTCCAAGCCTTTTATGTAATGATTTCGTCCTGCAATACCCTTTTCAATTCCTTTTCCTGTCATTCCTGCAAGACCACATTTAACAGCTATCGAATCGATGTTTGTTGTAAAAACATTTGAAATATTTAAAAAATTACTAATGTTTGTTGAGTTTAGAACCGCGCCGATATAATAAAAGTTGACCGAATCGCCCTGTTCAATTTTATTGTTGGCGTTACCAATGTCAAGCGCAAGTTTAATAACGCCGTCAGTCATTGCCGAATCTACAACATTCAAACGTCCTGTTGTATCGGAAATTGCATTGTTGTAAAAAGTGGATATTAATCTTTCTTCGGTATTCACAACTATTTCTTCATTTGAACATGCAGCAAATACCATCACTGCAAAGATAAATATCAATAATTTTTCAATTTTAACCAAGTGTATTTTAATTTTTTTCATTGTACATCCAAAACTTTAATATCATAAACCAGAATCGAACGCGGCGGAACGTTATTTCCATCTCCTATGATGCCATGAGCCAGATGAGACGGAAAAACAAATACATACCGCGATTGATTTTCAATAAGCGCAAGAGCGCTGTGCAAACCCGAAACCACATTTTGCATGTTGGTGTTTTCCGAAAGTTCGTTGCTTTTGCCGACAACAAACACAAGCGGATTTTCTTCATCGTATGTGTAGCAAGGAGTTCCGTCAAGCAGATTTATTGTACATGTCAATGCGACAAGCGAACCGTCTTGAATTTTTTCGCCGTTTCCGCTTTCTATTTCTGAAAACCAGAATCCAGTATCGTCAAAAGTTGCCTGCAAATTATGCCTTCGCAGAAACGATTCAACTCTGTCTTTGTCTTTTTCGATTAATATTTTATTTGCCTTTTCTATATTTTCGCGAACATTTACGTTGACTTTCGGCAACGAGTTACTGTTTGTTTCGCTGTTATTGCAGGCAGCACACAAAATCAAAACAAGAAATATGTTAAATGCCACGTAATTTTTTTTCATAATTTTTAATTATTTTTTCGAGTTCCGTATTACAGTTTTCATATTTACACAACATTTTTCCGCCTGCTGCATTCAAATGACCTCCGCCGTGAAAATGTTTACGCGCCATTTTGTTAACATCAAAATTGCCCTGTGAGCGTATGGACATTTTTATATGGTCATCTTTTTCTACCAGCAACAACGATAATACGATGCCTTTTATTGATAGCGGATAATTTACAAAACCTTCGGTATCACCTATTTGAAAATCAAATTTTTTCAGATCTTCGCGCGAAAGTGTAATATATGCAGTTCCACATTCCTGCAATACAGTCATTTTCGACAAAGCATAACCAAGCAATTTCATTCTGTTTTCGGTAAAATTATCATAAACAAGATGTGTTACTCTATCTTTTTCAACTCCGCAATCCAAAAGATTTGCAATGATTTTAAAAAAATCAGGATACGATGAACTGTGCGAAAACGCTCCGCTGTCTGTCATCATTCCACAAAACAGGGCTTCGGCTACGTTTTTAGGTAACATTTTTGTTCCAAGCAATTTAATTCCTATTCGATACACAAGTTCGGATGTGGAACTTATCGGATAATATGAAAACTTCAAATCAAAATCATTTGCAGGCTCTATATGATGGTCGATAAGTATTCGTGGCACAGTAGTTTCACGTACGATATTCTCGAGAATTTCGATGCGCGAAAGCGAATTAAAATCCAAACAAAAAATCAAATCTGCAGTTTTTATTGCATTGCGTGCTTCGTGCCTGTTTTTAGAATAAACAGCAATTTTGTCGCTACCATCAATCCAGTGTAAAAATTCAGGAAAAGAGTTTGAAACAATGACAGTAGAATCAATGTTTAACTTTTTCAGAATAAACGACAGCGCAACCGACGACCCTATTGCATCGCCGTCAGGATTGGTATGCGTGATAATTGCCACCTGTTTTGCCGACTGCAAGTATTCGTTAAGCTTATCGTACTGTTTTTTTGTAAATAAATTTTTCATTTTGTATTGAACTGCCAAAAATAATACAAATTATACAATTTTTTAAATCTTTTTGTAAAACATAACGTATTTTCACAGTCTTTCATGTGTAGCGATTAAGTAATCCCGACAAAAGACAGGACATAAGTAATAAAACCTATAAAAAAACTACAATGATTTACATTTTCGATGCAATGTCTTTCGGTACTGTTCAAAACAGTATTTTACTAATTTTCAAAAATTGTCGAAAAGTTTTGTCGGCATAAATGAAAAAAATTTGTTTAATAAGAAATTCAATATTAATTTTGTTTTAGATAATTTTAATTTTATAAATAAAAGTTGTCAGTTTTATATGTTTAAAGGTCTTTTTTATAAAAATATAACTTGTTAATAACTAAATATATGATTCATCAATTAAAAAATCAAATGCAGACTGTTGTTACTTACTTTTGTATTTCAACAGTATTATTTTTGTCATCATGCGATTCAAAAAAATCGGAAAAATCAAATGAAATACCGATTATTTCAAAAATTTTATCCGACACATCTTCAAAATTTTATACCGATTTCAGTAAATATCCAAAAGAAAGAAAACCACTTGCAATAGGCATTTTCGATTCCGGTACGGGCGGACTTACCGTTTTGGAAAAGATTATCGTTTGCGATGAATATGACAACGTTACAGGCGAAATGCAACCTGATGGAATTCCCGATTTTGCAAATGAAAATTTTAATTATTTAGGAGATATTGCAAATATGCCTTACGGGAACTATTCGCAGGAAAACAAAACCGAATATTTGCGTGAACTTGTCATAAAAGATGCATTGTTTCTTCTTAAAGACAAGCCGTCAAAAATTATAGTTATTGCATGCAATACGGCAACCGCTTACGGTTTGGAAGATATTTCCACATTATTGGAAAAAAGCGGCACGAATATTCATGTTATCGGAGTGATTAATGCAGGAGTAAACGCAACTTTGTTGCCTCTTGACCGAAATGCAGATTATGCAATAGGAGTTTTGGCAACAGTCGGCACAATTGCTTCAAATGCTTACGAAAGAACAATTTTAAAAACAAAAGATGAATTGGGATTTAAAGGAAATATAATTGTAGTAAATCAGTCGGGCGCAGGATTTGCAGAATCTGTTGACGGCGAAAAAGATTATACCGACCGCAGTTTAACAACGATGTGCGATAATTACAGAGGACCAAAATTCGGAAACGAAGAAAGCAATATTAAGCCGTATTTGATGGATGTTTATAATTTTGATAAATCAAATGGAGCATTTTTTGCCGAGCAAATCGGCGACAGTTTATTGAAAGTTCAATTAAATTCTTCGGAAAATTATGCCAGATTTCATTTGGTATCATTGATTGAAAAATATCGTTTAAGCGGAAATACAGTTCCCTTAAAACGCATTATTCTCGGTTGTACGCATTATCCTTATCTTTTAAGTACGCTTAATAAAGTTATATCCGAATTGCGAGATTATGCCAAAAACGGAGAATATATTTACAGAAATATTATTGCTGATGATTTTGAATTTATTGATCCTGCGCTTTTTACAGCAAAAGAATGTTACGAAGCGTTACGAAACGACAAACAGTTATCAGCACAGTCAACAGAAGGAAAAGTTAATGCTTATGTTTCCATTCCCGCTCCTGATTTGACGAATGACAAATTAAACGAA
>JAIRRX010000159.1 GCA_031255755.1 Prevotellaceae bacterium
ACAATTCATACGCAAATAATGTCTTGAATAATAGACCAAATGCGTTGTAAAAAATTAATCCATAATGCAAAAGGAATGAAAATCAACGATAAACTGCTTCGGTTGCTTCTGTGTTCCTCCTTGCAATGCCGCAAAAAAACATCATTTATAAATCACTTCTCTAAGCAATCTATTTTTTCATGTCATTGCGGAGATAAACGACCTGTTCGTCTTCGAGGGTTTCATCGGCGGGCATGTTGTTTTTTTTGCACAAATCACGCAATTTCACGCCGTACAGTTGTGATATGCTTCTCAATGTTTCGCCTGCTTCGGCTACGTGCATCGGGAAATCTTTTCCTGCTTTCGATTTTTTAGCGGCAATATAAACTATATCATCTTTGACGGGCTGTTCGTTTTTGGCGGCATCATTGTATTTGCGAAGCTGTTCTGCCGACATTTTGAACTCATCGCCTATCCTTTCGTAGGTATCGTTATATTTTGCAATTATATATTTCACTCCATTACGTTTGCCGATATTTCGATTAAGCGTTATCACAAAATTATCAATATTATATTCGCGCATTGCTTCCGAAGGTTTTTTTACAACTTCAATCGGTTTTGTTTCCTTTTTGTAAGCAGTATTGGCATTGCCTGTCGATTCCGAAGTCGTTGACGGCGGCGGAGTATAATTTTTATCATCATATTTATATAACTGAAAATCCTCAATTATTTTTATCAACATTTCGGCATACTTCGGGGCAGTTGCATAGCCTGCCTTTTTCAAACCGCGCGCCCAGCCTTTGTAGTCGGTTATTTTTAAATCGAACAGAAAAGCATAACGCTGACGATAGCGAAGAAAGTCGGAATGGTCAACAAATGATTCTTCGTCTGTGCCGTATGCGCGAAAACATTCGTTGGCTTTGTCGTCATCATGATAAACTTTGCGTCCCTGCCAGCCTGCGCATTTTATTCCGAAATGATTTTTTCCCTTAACTGCAAGCGAACTGTTGCCGTTGTTAGATTCCAAACAAGCCTGTGCAAGTATTATGCTTGCGGGTATTCCGTAAGATTTCATTTGCCGTATGGCTATGTTTCTGTATTTTTCAATATATTGTTCGCGGGTAAGTTTTTGAGCAAAAATGCAATGTGTAATCAATATCAACAATGCCAATAATAAAGATTTCTTTTTCATATTCGATTTTTTTTACAAAATTACTAAAATAATAAAAATATATTAAATTTGCAGCCTGATAAAACAGTTATATCAGTAATTTTCAATGTAAAGGTATAAAAAAGATATTTAAAATGAAGGAATTTGAAATAAATATAAAAGCAAAACGGTACAATTCGATAACCGAACTTGACGAAACGGAACGCAAACTGCTTGAAGCGGCAAACAAAGCAACGGCAACTTCATACGCTCCATATTCAAAATTTAATGTAGGTTCGGCGGTATTGCTTGAAAACGGAGAAATAATCACAGGAAGTAATCAGGAAAACAATGCCTATCCGTCAGGATTATGCGCAGAGCGGGTTGCTATATTTTTTGCCAATGCAAAATATCCCGATGTTGCAATAAAAGCCATTGCTATATCATCTGCGGTTGATAATAAAATAAATGACGCCGAAGTTTATCCTTGCGGAGCTTGCAGGCAGGTGATGGTTGAAAGCGAAAACAGACAGAATACAAAAATAAAACTCATAATGGGCGGCGTGAAATCTATAATAGTTATTGAAAGCGTAAGCCTGATGCTGCCTTTTACTTTCGACCTTGATAAAATGATGAATATGTAAATATATTTTGAACTTTTATTAAAATGATATTGCGGTTATTAAGCGTATTCCCACATTATTGTTAATATTTGTTTTATACAGTCTAAAACCCAGCGTTACGGGAAAATCCGTCCTGAACCAGTATGCATCAAATAAAACGTCTGTTCCGTATGAATACACATGACTGCTTGTGTTATTCAGGTTTTTTGTTACTGCAAAATCATAAAACATATTTGCGCGTATGCGGGTAATGTAAGTCAGTGCGCCTAAATTAACATCGGGGAAGGCAACAGGAAATGTATAATCTGCCGAAAACATGCTGACCTTTTTACTTGCCGCATTATCGTATGTTTCTCGCGGAAAGTCGTAAATGAGAGAATAAAAATATCGCCTGATGTTTTGTCGCTGATGCAGGGCAGACAGCCGCAATCCGTGATTTGCAAACATTCCGGGAACGTATGCCGTAAATCTCCCGCCGTAAATATTCCCGAAATTTTCCGTATCAAAAGGCGAGTTCTTAAATTGAAAATTAAATGCCATGCCCCACTTCGGGAAAATGTCCGACTTGGATAATTGTCGGTAAATATATGCGTTGATGCCGTATTCTGCAAGGTTAACTTTGCGCATTGACGAATTGGAAGGCGCAAAAAACTTTGAATTGCTCACCGAAAACCGTATGCTCGGAGTAATTCCGCTTGCACGACGCGAGTTTGAAAACACAAACGGAATATAAGTCGTGGCTTCAATATTAAAACTGTTTCTGTTGCCGACGCTTACCGTTCCTTCGTTTATCAGCAGGTTTTTCCCGCCGCCGTAATGCCCTTCAATATTTATAATCGGAAACCAGCCTCTGTATGTAAAGCCTGCATGCACTGCCGAATAGCCGTTGTCGTACGAATACGCAAGTAAGGATGTTGCATTGCCGAGCAGATTTTGAGAAATAAGGGTTGCGCCAAAATTTAATTTATCGTCATCATCTCTGTCGTAGAACGAAACCATAACTTCTTCGGGGTTTATGCCCGCATAAAACGGCAGCCAGTTTCGCACTCGAAATAAATTTGCCGTTTTCCCGTATGGCTTGGTATCGAATGTCTTCATATCTGTCAAATCAACAGTATCAATTATAAAATTTTCCTGAGCGGCAACCGTTTCGGCAAGCTCAAATTTATAAGGCTGCGTAATATCGACATAAATATTTTCATCAAAGGCAATTTTTTTGGCGGCAAGTTTCATTCCGTTACCGTAATATTCCGAATATGCCAAATCGCCGTTTTGATTATGGCTTGCAGCAACTGCGCCGAATTTGGAATCCGTCAAACGGTATATTTTTTTTGTTTCGGATGATATTAAATATAAATTATCCACTCCGTCAAATCCGGAATTAAAAATAATATCTTCACCGTAAAAACTTATATTGGCTATGCTCGAATATAACTGTTCTATCAAAACATTCCACTGTTTGTTTTCTACATTTAATATTTGTAGAGACATGCCCTCATCGGAAAGCAAACTTGCCGCAATCTTATTGCCTGCTTCGTTCATTGCCATAGCGACAACAGCCGCATTATTCGGCGTTTGTACGCGGTCGGTTTCGGCAAATGTCTTTTTATCAAGCGCGCATATAAAATGCCTGTCATCGCCTGTATATTCGGCGGCGGCAAGTATGGATGCCTTGCTGCCGAACGCAAGCGCACGGTAGCGCGTATGCCTTACGGCGGTTTTTATCCTTTTGGAATTTAAATCATAAAACCTCACCGAATTACTGCTTTTGGCTGCCCAACGTATATCTCCTGTATTCTCTATCCAGTATATTTTATTATCATCAAAATAAATCCTGTCGGAATAATATCCCGTATAGGCAAGATGCTTTTCTGCCGCGTTGCCGTCTATGATTACAAGAGATGGAATATCTTTTAAATTATGTTTAACCGCAACAATATCTTTTTCATTTATAAAACATGGATAAAGATATTTTGTATAATTTTTCTCATCTGCGGTAAGATAGCGTATGTTTGCATCCTCTCGGCGATTTTCTGCTTCCCATGACGTTTTAAGATAGTCGAGCGACTCGCTTTGCAGTTCCTTTAACGACATGTTTGTTATCTTCCTGAATCCCCGACCAAAAAAAGGCATTGATTTTGTTTGCGCGCGGCTAAGCGTTTTTTCCCATACATCTGCGCCGAAACGTTTCCTTGCGTAGGCGGTTTGAATATATCCGTAAGCGTAGGCATTGGGAATAAAATCCCTGTAAGAGCCATGAAGCCATTTATCGTAAGAAAAATTTTTGCCCGACAGCAGGTAGGCGCGATATTCCGCAAGAAAAAACGGCATGCGTCCCCGTCCAGACTTTGACATGGCTGTTTCCGAAAGAGTGGCATCTCCTTCAAAAAACCAGTCAGGAACTATGCCTGCCCATGCTACCGAAGCATAATCGCCAAACAGATAACTCGCATATTTCAAAATCCCCTGACTGTTATACTTGCTTATTTGTATATAATGCCTGAACTCATGCAGAGAAAGGCTTTTATTCCACGGCGTAACGTACAGGTCGTTTATCGGAGCGGTCATAAAATCCATTTGGCGCGGCGCAAAGCCTACCCATGCGTTTGAATTTAAATCGTTAGCATGCAAAACCAAAGGTATGATGCCTCCATAATAATTGTTTAGCGTGCGCGGAACATGACCGTACGCCGCTTCCAGAATATTGGCGTAACGCTGAGCCGTTGAATCAACCTTGCGGGGATAAACAATCCTGAAATGCTCTGTCTTTATCTGATTCCATTTTACGGCGGGCGGCTCGTCATAAGTCTGTCCGTAGCTTAATGCGCAGGCTGTCATAAAACATGTAAAACATGCAAATATTTTTAGTCGGTTTGTATAAAATACTGTTGTCATTCCATTTGTTTTGTTTTTCATGTGATATGTGTCGCCGTCCGTTTAATCTTTTACCGCTTTAAGGCTCAAATCAAGGCTTTTTATTTGATGCGTAAGCGCGCCGACCGAAATATAATCAACTCCGCACTCGGCATATTCTCGAAGGTTGTCTATTGTTATCCCGCCCGATGATTCCGTTTTATATTTCCCTCCTATCAGTTCTACGGCTTGGCGGGTTTTTTCAACTGTAAAATTATCAAGCATAATGATGTCTATTCCGCCGATGCGCATTATCGTTTTTATATCTTCTATATTACGGGTTTCAACTTCAATTTTCAGCGATTTGCCTGTGTTTTGAAGATAATTTCGCGCCTTGCAGACTGCCTTTTCAATGCCGCCTGCAAAATCAATATGATTATCTTTAAGCATTATCATATCAAACAGTCCCATGCGATGGTTTTCGCCCCCGCCGATTTTTACAGCCATTTTGTCGAGCGCTCTCATGCCGGGCGTAGTTTTGCGGGTATCGAGAATTTTGGTCGGCAAGCCTTCGAGACGCTTTACGTAAAGCGCCGTTTGAGTGGCAATACCGCTCATGTGCTGCATAACGTTAAGCACAAGCCTTTCACTTTGAAGCAGCGAAAGTATTTTACCTTCAACAAAAAAGGCAATATCGCCGAACTTTATTCTGTCCCCATCGCGCAGCAACTCCTCGATAAGCCTGATGTCGCTGTCGATGCGCTTAAATATTTCTTTTGCAATTTCAATGCCTGCGATTATCCCTTCCTGTTTCACAAGCAGTTTCATTTTTCCTTGCGCTGTGGGTGGTATCGTTGCAAGTGACGAATGGTCGCCATCGCCTATGTCTTCCCTGATTAGCAACGAAATCAAATCCTCCGTAAATTCCTTATATTTCATCCTGTATTAGTGTTTTTTGTATATTATGAATTGCACAAAGTTAAGAATTTTCCGCAAAAATAATAAAACATTAATAATAACATAATAAAACCCTGTATTTTGAACCGTAGTTTATATCGTTTGTTTTGTTTTTTTTGATTGATATGATATGTCTTATTTATTATAATTTACATGAAAACAATATTTTGTAATGTGTAATAATATTTTTGAAAAAACATTAATTTGCAAAGTATTTAAAAATAATATATTTTTGTAACGATGTTATATTATAATATAAATAATAAATACATAACCGATAAGTACAAAACTGTGAACTGTACGCGCCAAAATATTACTGACCAAAACGGCATCAATGCCAGCATTTTCGTGCATTACGCCAATATCATACATTTCGCTTGTCGCGGATTTGATTTCGCTTATCGCGGATTAAATTTCGCTTATCGCGGATTAAATTTTGCTTGTCGCGGATTAAATTTCGCTTGTCGCGGATTAAAATACGCTTGTCGCGGATTACATTACGCTTATCGCGGATTAAAATACGCTTGTCGCGTAGTATGCTGCAAAATTTTCGGAGCATGCTACAGAACTCTCGGAGCATGCTACGGAACTCTCGGAGCATGCTACAAAACTCTCGGAGCATGCTACGGAACTCTCGGAGCATGCTACAAAACTCTCGGAGCATGCTACAGAACTCTCGGAGCATGCTACAAAACTCTCGGAGCATACGCCGAAAACAATATTTATTTTTACAATCAATTCATATTATTTATTAATTCTTAAATACTTACAAATATGGGTGGACTTAATTTTATTCCTCGCAAGGATTTGGACTTCCTTAAATGGACAAACAATTTTATGAAACATCTGGAGCAGTCGTTAAGGCAGTTCGGCTTTCCAGAAGATGTTTACAGTGAACTGGCTGCGCTTCATGAAGATTTTGTGCAGAAACTTGAAACTGCCGAAGAACCCGCTACGCGCACCAAGCCGGCGGTACAGGCAAAAAATGACGCCAGAAAGGCTTTTGAAAAGGCTTTGAGGCAGGCAATAGGCGAATATCTGACGCGCAACCATCGTGTTAGCGACACCGACAGGGACAGTCTTGGCTTGCCAATTCACAAAACCTCGCACACGCACGCGCCCGTTGCCACCGAAGCGCCCGACATGGATGTTGATACTTCCGTTATCGGACGGCTGACAATTCACTTTTTTGAACGCGGCAGCCGCCACAAAAAAGGCAAACCCGCGGGGCAGCACGGCGCGGAAATACGCTGGCTTCTCAGCGACACGCCGCCCGCCCGTTGGGACGACCTTACGCACTCGGAAATTGATACCAATTCGCCGATTACGCTTTCGTTTGAGTACGACCAGCGCGGTAAAACCGTTTATTTTGCCCTTCGCTGGGAAAACACACGCGGCGAAAAAGGACCCTGGAGCGAAATACTTTCTGCAATAATACCATAGCCCGTCATTGCGAGGCGGAACACAGTAACAGTATGGTTACATAATATCTTCTAAACTGTTTTCATTCAGAATACTTTTTTTAACAACTACTCATACTTTGTTGTAGCATATTTTACTTTTTATTATTTTGTGTGTTAATCTACAACAAATTATGGAAAATGTTTTACTTACGGCTTGTTAATTGTTAAACCGTTTTTCAATTACATCCCAATCGAGAATCTTCCAGAAACCAGAAAGATAGTCGGCTCTGCGGCATTGGTAATCAATAAAATATGCATGTTCCCACATATCGCAGACAAGCAAAGGTTTGCAATTTTTTGTCATCGGATTTTCGGCATTAAGTTCCTGAGTGATTATTAGTGTCCCATTTTCTTTTTGCGACAACCACGTATTGCCCGAACCGAAAATCGAAAGAGATGCTTTATCAAATTCATTTTTAAATTCATCAACCGAGCCAAACGACCTGTTTATTTCTAAAAGCAAATTACCTCCGGGCATAATTTTCGGAGTCGGAGATAATTGTTCGAAATAAAACGCATGGTTCCAAACTTGCGCCGCATTATAAAATAATGCCGGACATCCGGACTTTTTCTGAATAATAGACAATAAACTGGCTGTAACAAAATTAAATTCATCTACCAGCCTGTTGACATTATTTACATGAAAATGGAATACTTGTCCGTAATGAAACTCCATTGTCCGTGCGCTTATATATGGCTCAAGAGCATTTTGCTCAAATCTTAGTATTGGTAATTCAAATATCATATCATTCTTATTTTATGGATTTTTAATGGTGTACAAATTTATGAAAAAATATTTATATGTAAAAATTATTATTAAATATTTGATGTTATATTTGACTATAAAATGCAGTTTAGTTATCAGAAAACGCAAATATTGAATAAATTATCACAATATCTACTTTAAAAGTTAAAATTCCAAATCTATATTAAAAACGTTATAAAATTTTAATTATACATCTGTTGTAACGAAAAAATATTAAAAATTGTTGAAATTTCATTGAAAATTTAATTTCTGTAACATAATCATCATGAAAGCGACTGTATCGTGTAATAACACTTGAAATTAACAGTCAGTTCATAATATTCATATAATTGTCCGAAATTTTACTGCACAGGAATGCTTCAATGTTTTACTCTAATTTTAAAAATTGTTGTTTTTCTAATCTTTTCCATTTGTTGCAACATGAATTTTAATCGAACATGTATAATCAAAATTCATGATTACAATATTTCGGGCAGAAGTGAAAATTTCCACCCGAAATATCCGTGTCATTATTAACAAATACCCTGTATTATAATTTTGGTTTCATATCAAGATTATACATCACAAACGAGTACAGGTCGGCTTGTTCCTGTATTGTTTTAGTAATTGGTTTGCCTGCTCCGTGTCCTGCTTTAGTTTCAATACGAATAAGTTTCGGAGCATTTCCCGTATTTGCCGCCTGTAAAGTTGCCGCATATTTAAACGAATGTGCAGGAACAACTCTGTCGTCGTGGTCGGCTGTGGTAATAAGTATTGCGGGATAAGCAGCGCCATCGTTTTTAATATTATGTATTGGCGAATAGGCATTAAGATAATCAAACATTTCTTTGCTTTCTTCGCTCGTACCATAATCGCTTGCCCAGTTCCATCCTATTGTAAATTTATGATAACGCAACATATCCATTACGCCAACCATAGGCAGAGCAACGCGGAACAAATCGGGACGCTGATTTACGCATGCTCCGACAAGTAATCCGCCGTTTGAGCCGCCTGCAATTGCAATTTTATTGGAATTAGTATATTGTTTTTCAATAAGATATTCGGCTGCTGCAATAAAGTCATCGAACACATTTTGTTTTTGCATTTTTGTTCCTGCAATATGCCATTCTTCGCCATATTCGCCTCCGCCACGCAAGTTAACCTGTGCATAAATTCCTCCGTTTTCAAGAAACGGAATACGCATTATAGAAAAACTCGGATTGAGACTTATGTTAAATCCTCCGTATCCATACAGATAAACAGGATTTGTTCCATCAAGTTTCAAGTCTTTTTTATAAGTCAGGAACATTGGTATTTTTGTACCATCTTTGCTCGGATAAAAAACCTGTTCGGTAATAAAATCGTTTGAATTAAATTCAACTTGGGGAGCAATATAAAGTTCCGAAACATTATTGTCGATGTCATATTTGTATATTGTATTTGGAAATGTGAAAGATGAAAATGAATAAAAAATTTCCTTGTCATCTTTATCGCCGCTGAAACCGACAGAGCCGAGTGTCGGCAATTTTACTTCGTGTTTCTGATTTCCATCCGCCGAATATACATAAGCATGATTTGATGCATCTTTATCGTATATAATAATCATTTGTTTTGCAACAAAATTAACGCCTGTCAGTACATCTTCGGATTCGGGAATAACATCTTTCCAGTTTTTAATTTCCGGCGAGTTTATATCGGCTTTTGCAAGTCGATATTTCGGGGCATTGTAATTTGTATAAAAATAAACGGTATTGCCTATAACTTCAACAGGAGCATATTCATATTCATAATCACTTGCTACTTCAATAACAGGCGAACCGTTTTTCTTTAAATTCTGCATGAAAAGCCGATTTCCCAAACCTGCACCTGATTCGGTTATAAATAAAACTGTTTCATCATCGTTAACCGAAGCGGAATAAAAACGTTTCGGATATTCGGGATTTTGATATGCAAGTTTGTCTTTGCTTTGTTCATCGCCCATTTTGTGATAGTATATTTTGTGATTTTCGTTTACGTTTGAAAATTCCTTGCCTTTTGCAGGAGCATCGTATGCGCTGTAATAGAATCCATCGCCAAACCAGCTTGCGCCTGTAAATTTTGCCCATTCGATATGGTCGCTCGTAAGTTGTCGAGTAGATAAGTCAAGTACGTAAATCTCTCTCCAGTCGGAACCGCTGCGAGAGATTGTATAAGCAAGATATTTTCCGCTGTTTGAAAAAGAAATTCCCGAAAGGGCAACAGTTCCATCTTCCGACAGCGTATTTGGGTCAAGCAATACGCTTGCTTCTCCATCTATTGTTTCTTTCACATACAAAACGCTCTGATTTTGCAATCCGTTGTTTTTGAAAAAATAATATTTGCCGTGTTTTTTGAATGGCGTACCTATTTTTTCGTAGTTTACAATATCCGTAAGTCGCTGTTTAAGTTTATCGCGAAACGGAATTTTGCTTAAATAATTCTGTGTAATTTCATTTTCGGCAGCAACCCAGTCGGCAACGGCTTGTGTTGTGTCATCTTCAAGCCAGCGATAAGGGTCGGAAATTTCGACACCAAAATAAGTATCGATAATATTTTGTTTTTCTGCTTCTGGATAGGTAATGTTGTTTTCTGTTTTTGTGTTACATGAAATACTCAACATTAAAAATCCCCCTAATAAAGTTAATTGTACAAGTTTCATTTTGTGTTTGTTTTAATTTAATAAATAATTTTATGTGCAAAGATATTATTAAATTTTTAAATTATGTATAAATGAATAAAAATTGATTATTGTTTCATTTGATTATTCATTAAAAAGTGATATTTATTAATTCGTTTCTTTCGTCATTCTACCCAATAACAACGAAAGTTACAGTGATAATTTAAACGCAAATTCGATAAATAATGTTCTTAAATACAGTACTGTTAAAGTTTCGTTTTATAGCCACAACATAACAAAGTTGGTTTACAGTCAAAATTTTCATCATTGGCGTCATCTATACGTCAAAAATCCTGACGTAATTTATTATTTCAGCATGATTCAAAACGAAGAAAAATAAAGGAACAGATAATTATCATAAATCATTAATACAATCAAAATACATAAATAAAAGTAACTTCCCGATTTCTATTATGCGCTTGCAAATACGGATTTTTCGCGTATCTTTGCAAAAATTTGGCTTCGTAGTTCAATGGATAGAATGAAAGATTCCGGTTCTTTTGATGTGGGTTCGAGTCCCGCCGAGGTCACCAGGATAAACGGTTAAAAAACAGATAAATACACTATAAAATATTGTCTGTTTTTTATTTTATTCGAATTATTATCAAGTTCAATGATTACACTTCAATTGCGCTCAATATATACCATTTTATATACCGTATAGATATAAGTTAAATCGTAAACTCAGAAGTTGATGAAATACAAGAAATGTTCAAAATCATATTTATTTTATATCTTTGTAAAACATAATTTTTTTCTATATGATAAATAACAGTCAAATTAAACAACTTGCCATCAACACAATATTAACTGAGGC
>JAIRRX010000052.1 GCA_031255755.1 Prevotellaceae bacterium
AAAGTAAAGGCTTTTAGAAGACAGTTCAGAGGAGTTTCCGATATTCCATTCTTCTTATTTAGATTATCTACGCTATGTGCATAGTGATCAAATGGAAAACCGGGTTTTCGGACTGACCCGAACTTTCCGTTACTGTCGGAAAAACTTACGTAATGTGTGCCTTTTATGTAAACGGAGACGTAATCAAGCGGTTCGCCTGATTTTGATTTTATAAATCCTTGTATGTTCACCAATGATTTTTCTTCCGAAGAAACGGATAATGTGCAGAAAATAAATGCGAAAAGGATGAAAGTTTTTTGTAATATGTTCGTCATTAAAAATATCTTTATCAAACGAGTGCAAAGGTATCCCGAAGAATCCCGCATGACAATCGCATATTTTGGGTATTTTACGGATGGAAAAATACCCAGATATAGGGGTTGTGTCCGAAGAGGTTTTTACAAATTCTGTCCGTTAACAGACGTGCTCTATTTCGGGATATTTTTATGACCCAACGTATATTAATTTACCAATACAGCTCTTCGGAAATATAAAAAATCGACTCAAATCAGTTGCTTTCATGTAATCTGTTCCACAGAAAAAACCGTACTTCCAGTGGAAATTCAATCTGTTGTCAGAAATATTTTTATGATAAAAAATTGATTAACAATATATTTGAAAAAGATTGCGGGAAAATATTGTAAAAACTCTTGCAGAATTCAAATATTGCTCCTATCTTTGCACCCGCATTGAGAGAAATGCTGTAAGGATAAAATGGTGTGGTAGTTCAGCTGGTTAGAATACCTGCCTGTCACGCAGGGGGTCGCGGGTTCGAGTCCCGTCCATACCGCAAAAGCGACTTTTTAAAGTCGCTTTTTTTGTGCCAAAATGTTTCTAATTCGCTGAAAATATGCTACTTGTACCATATTCTAATCAAAAACCATAATCCAAAAAACACCGCTTATTTTCTACCCACTTTCTACCCATTTTTTTAACCGTATTTGTTTGTTTGGAAAAAAGTTGTTACTTTGCCGAACCTATAAAAATTTTGTAATATGGAAACAACGCTTTTCAATGTGGTTTACAACCGCAAAAAAAGGCTTCTTTCAGACGGTACGGCATTAGTACAGATTGAAGCCTACTTGAATTTTAAGAAAAAATACTTTTCGACCGGCATTTATCTAACGCCGGAAATGTGGGATAACAAACACCGCAAAGTAAAAAACCACCCCAACGCATTAAAATTAAACCGGCAAATATCCGATTTTGTCGCAAAACTGCAAAGCGTGGAACTTGACCGCCGGAACGCGGGCAAACCTTTTACCCTCGACATTCTCACGGAATTTACAAAAGGACGGTTTACAAATTCGTTTACTGAATTTATGAAAATCGAAATTGAGGCAGACCGAACCACCGCGCCCGCCACAAAAATAGGGCAAACAACCACATTAAAAGCCCTGCAAAAATTCAAAAAAGACATCATTTTTGACGAATTGACATTTGAATTATTGACCAATTTTGAGCGTTTTTTGTTCGATGAGGGTTTACACACCAATACGGTAAACAAATATTTCCGGCATATCAGAAAGTTTGTAAACCTCGCAATCAACAAAGATTTATTCGACTTAAACCGGTATCCGTTCCGAAAATTCAGGATTAAATCAGAAGCAACCACAAGGGAATATTTAACGCCCGAAGAAATGAAAGCCTTTGAAGATATAGAGTTGCAGCCGGAACAAAAACACCTGCAAAAGGTTTTAGATATGTTTCTTTTTTCCTGTTATACCGGTTTGCGTTTCAGTGATATAAGTGCGTTGAGTAAAGACAAGTTGCGCACCATTGACGGCAATTTGTGGATTGAAACCACAATGATAAAAACCGCCGAACCCATACGGATACCGTTGTATTTGCTTTTTGACGGTAAACCCATTGAAATACTGAACCGCCACACACAGCCGGATAGAAACTATATTTTTGATGACTTGACGAACCAATATGTAAACCGGTGCTTAAAGGAACTTTCTGCGCTTGCCGGAATAAAGAAAACGGTTACTTTCCACACCGCCCGCCACACACAAGCCACATTTTTACTTTATAAAGGCGTGAATATTACCACAGTACAAAAGTTGTTAGGACACAAAAAACTGCAAACAACGCAGATTTACAGTAAAGTAATGGATAAAACCATAATAAGCGAATTGCAAGCGGTTAAATTTGGGTAAAAATATTTATCTTTGTGCGTTCAATTTATTGCAACCTATAAAAATTTAAAGATATGGGACGGATAACAGTAAAACATTATTTGAATAAAAAGGTAACACCATTTAAGGAGTTATCAGATAGCAATGTTGAAAAACTTATGTATTCTGTTTATGTACAAATTATATACAATAAATTTTCAACAAACAAAAGAAGTAAAACACTGATAAATGCGACATTAGACGGTTTTAATAAATATTTGAAAAATGGCAGAATTGATAAAAACGAATTTGATACGACATTAAGCGGCGGTTATACATTGCCGGACGAAATAAACGATATAACTAACAGTATAAAGATTATCAATGACAGAAAGATAGATATAAGCCGTAAACAAATAATTAAATTGATAGATACCTTTTCAGATAATATTGTTAGTTGCTTAACATTTATAGCAAGAACGGATTTTGAAGTAAAAAGCGTTGTTGATGAATTGCATAATGAAGATAACAGTAAGGCATATAACGATTTTATTTTAGCATTTGACGGCAAAAGCAATTTATTGAAAAACATTGAACATATAAAAAAATATACAAATGTAGATTTATTGCCGTATGTAAAACAGGAAGATTGTAACAAGTGGCTTGCAATAGAAATAATAAAAAAGTATTTCGGCTTTGATATAAGTTTCTCAAAATTCATTCATTCTAACTACAAAACCACTTTAAGAAAAAAAATGAAAGATGTTAGCGTTGGAAAATTTGATGTGATAATGAATGAAATTGATAATATGATTGAACTGTTTATAAAATATCATTCAAATTACGACAAAGATTTTGACGAAAATTTTTTAATATAGCAACTAATTAAGACATAATAATTTATGTCTTTTTTTATGCGCAAATAATTCGGACAGCCAAATATTTATTCAAAATAATTTGGTTATCCGAATTTTATTGTTTTACTTTGCACCGAAATAATTTTTAAAATATTACAATTATGGACTTAAAAGAATTAAAAAAACAGTTACCAAGCGGGGCAATAAAAGAAATTGCAAAACGCGCAAATACAAGTAAATCAACTATTTGTATTGTATTGGGTGGCAAAAGCGACAGCCCAAAGAAACCCGAAATATTGAAAGCGACAGCTCAATATTTAAAGGAGTACAAAACAAGAGAACGCAAAGCAAAAGAGGCTTTAATAAAAGCACTTGAAGCGTAACCGGAACAAACCTATTAAGATTTTGAGATATGAACACACCAATTACAACAATGCAAGAAAATTTGAAGTACAAACTGCCAACCGCAGCAGAAATATATTACTTCAAATGGAATAGCAGCGAACCATATACGGTAATGGCTGCCGAAAAAGGAAAGTACGGAAACCTAATAACATTAGGATACCGGCAGGAATTAGATTTTTTTGGTCAATTTGATTTACCATTCTATAATCATTGCCCTATCAATTAATCAGTAATTAATTATCATTTCAATAACCTATAAAAATTTAAAAGTATGGATTTTATTAAAGACAAAGAACAATGTATCAATTCAGTAAACGAATTGATAAGCAGTTACGGCGAACCTAAACGATTAGCGCAAAGTTTGGACGAACTTGTATTTGATTGGTTGGTTTTCTTTGGAAACCAAGAAGAAACAACCGGCAAATGGTTTTCAGAACGAATATCCAACATTTGGGCTATAAGAGATTTTTTAACAGAAATAGAAACAATTAATTTATAATAAATTATGGACACACAAGTAGCAGTTATCACCATTCCGGTACAGGAATGGAACGAACAAAAGGCAATGATACGAAGCATTTACGAAAAAGTCGGTAAACTTACCGACAAAGAAGAAAAGGAACTATTAACGCCCAAAGAAGTATGCGAAATGCTGAAAATCGGACGTACCACCTACCAACGCTACATAACAAGCGGCACACTCGAACCGGTAAAAGTGAACCGGAAAAAGTACAGCAAAATTTATGTCCGGCGTTCCGATATTGAAAGTTTAATCAACGAGGGCAAAGCATAAAAAAACTTGGTAGCGAAATGGATTTCGTTACCAAAAATCAGAGATAATTAACAGAGTATTAACGATTTAAAATGTGTAAGATATGGAAAAGACACAGAAAAAAACAGAACGCAAGACGTAACCGGCTTCTACCTATAAAAATTAAAAACTTCAAAAACGAAGCCGGTGCGTAACACAATACGCACCGGCTTCTACCTATAAAAATTTTAGGGTATGGATACCCCTTAACTTTCGCTACAAAAGTAGTGAAGTTTTTTGAATTGACAAACAATATTAAAAAATTACTGTATGCAGGAAATAATACTTGAAATACTTACGGATATAACGCGCCAAAAGCGCGAAGCACGAGCCGAACCCGCCGCGCCCATATTGCGCGAAGTTTCACAGGAATTGCACCGGCGGGCATTGCAGGCATTACAGGACTTGGAAACCGCCGGTAAAATTGTGTCAGGCAATACGATTAACGATAAATATTTTAAGATAAATGTTTGATAATTAAATATATAACAAAATGACAACAAGAAAAACAAAAAATCAAATAATTTGCGAGCGAAGCCGCGCCGTTGATTTAGAAATACAAAAGGTGTGGGGTACAAATGGAACTTTTTTGTATATGTTAGAAATTAAAAATACATATCAATACAAAGAGGGAAGGGTTGTTTTAGGAATATTTGAAACCCAACAGGAGTGCGATGAGTGGTATTTTAAATGGAAAGAAAAAATAAAAACATTTCAAAAAAACTCACTTTCAGAATTTTAATGCCATAGTATGTACGATAATATAAAACTTTCCATTGACGTTGCATTTGACGAAACGAGGCGAGACGAATTTTGTACCCGCTTCGGATTGTGTACAAAAAACGAAAAATTAAAGATTTGGCACAATAAGGACGAAAAGAATTTAAAACAAAATTTAGGTGTATATATGCACCTGAAAAACACAAAATTAACGCTCGAATTTTCACTACACAAAGTTTATAATTACAAACTTTTCGACAAACAATTTAATTACAATGACTTTGATTTTAAACAGGCACGAAAGGCGGCGGGGTGGCTTGATGAAATGTTTAACCAATACTTTGATATAATGCAGGCTGTCGTAAAAAAATACGAGGTCGGTATAAATGTACTTACATCGGAAAATCCAATTGAATACTTGCAGGAACTAAAACAAATAAATGTAGGTACAAGGATTTTGCGTATAGAGGAAGATATACGCTACAAAGAATATCAGCAATACAGCACACACAGGGACAAAGATAAACGAGTAATATACATTTTCTACAATAAAACATTTGAGGTGCAAAGTAAAAGCAAAAAAATAGACCGCGCCAACGTGCCGGAAAATATTTTGCGCTTGGAAAAAGACAATAAGCGGCTGTTTGAAAAGATTTTGTTTTCACGCTTATTTGATACGGATTTCAAAAAACATACTATCAAAGAATATAAGCAACGGTTTTATAATGATTTAGTTTACAGGGAAACGCAGGTAAAGCCAAAAGATATGAGGCAATCCGATTTTGATATATGCAAAAACATTATAGAAAATGGCTTGCAAGCAGTACGAGAACAATATAAAAAGGACTACAAAGAGGGGCGAACTATTGAACGAACATATTACAGACGCTTGCAAAAAATTGAACGATTGAGTAAACAAACGGACGAAATTAAAACAGAGATAAGCAGGCGAGCGGCTGAGCTTAACAATTTGATAATCAGCAAATTAAAAGAACTGACAAAAATGACAGTATTTTACAATTCAATGGTTAAAACGAAAAACGAAGAAATAGGCACAAATGAAAACGAATAGCGAAAAAAGTTTATCATATTTTGTAAAAAACGAAGAAAAACAACAATTTCAACGGTTAAATTTACGGCGCAACACGCGCGCGTGCGCGAGAGATTTTTTTTTGCTTTGATAGTTTTACGGCTCTATATACTACACACGCCAAAGGTTGTGCCGGTAGGCACATAAAAGGCGTGTAAAAAAATAATTGAAGTATGAATTTTGAAAATAAGAAAATAGAATGTTACTGCCTGAGTGGAACGAACCGGAAAAGTAGAGTAATGGAATATCATTTAATAAATGGTATTGATTTCGGATTTTACGAAAGTAAGGAAGAAAAAGCATTTTACGCTATTCATTTAGATAGTGGACTTGCGGCGGTTACATTGGAAAGTAGAGGCTATCGACAAAACACAGCCTTTGCCGAATTGAAAAAACAAGTTGCAGAAATTCCGAAAGTGAAGTTTGAAAAGAAATTGCCGGAAATAAAAAAGCAACTCAAAGAATTAGGTTTTGATTTTCCGTTGAATGGTTGAACTAAAAAAAAAGTTGTATGAAAAAGACATCAAAAGAAATTAAGGCTACAATCAAAGTGCTAAACAAAGAATTAGAAACAGAATTGCACAAAGAGAAACGAGCCGAAAAAATAAAAAGGTATTTTACAATAGGATTGACTTATGTAGAAATTGGTAAACTGTTAGATGTTAGCAGCCGAACAATACAACGCTACATCACAGCAAACGAAGTAAAAAAAGAGGTAATCGAACCAAAGGCATTACAGAAAAAAGCCTTTGAACTTTCGGCAAAAGGTTTCAGTTATGCAGAGATTGCCGCCAAATTGAGAGTTACGAAAACAACTGTATATAATTGGCACAGGAAACGAAAACAAGCCGCGCCGCCTGAAAAGTAGGTTTTTCGTATAAATGCGCGTCTAAAAGGTTAATTTTTTCCGTAAAATATACAATAATATACCCTAATTTACCAACAAATTAAAGTAAATTAAAGCATTGAAAACAAACGTATTAAATTCGTATAAAGTGAATAAAACAAGCCGGATGCTACAACCCAAAATTAACCCCAAAAACGGAAAAATTGAGGTAATTGTGTGGAATTAGAGGTAAAAAAGAGAAACAACGCAAAGAAAGGAACTAAAAACGCAATAGGGGGGGGGGTATATAAAACGGAATATAACCGGAAACGACAAAGGCACAAATTTTTGACACAGGACACAGTTAATTACATTTTACTTTAATTTTATTGTATATTTTTTGGATAACAGACAAAACAGGACAAAGCAATATGAAACGAGCAAAAAAAGACGAACCGACACCGGTGGCGCGTTACAAGCAGGAAAAAATAAACCGTGAAAATCTTTGCACGGCAATACGATGTTTTTTTGAAATTGACCGAAAAGCAAAGCCGCAAACAAATAATATTATCGTCTGTTTGTACTTGGCAATGATTTACGAAAAAGTGAATTTTGCAGATAGATACTACCAAAAGCCATATTTTGCCGTTTTTTCGCAATGGATTAATCAATACAGTAGTGCCGGAATGTGGATAAACAGGGAACTAACAGGAACGCACCCGCCGGAAACATTACCGGCGTGGCAAATGCGAACCATAAAGGCACACTTCATTAACCTATTGACCGGCGAAATTTGCGCGGATTTAGAGGCGGGCTTGTACACATTACAGGCATTTATACCAACACAGGCAGAAAAGCGCAAGAAACAAGCCGAAATGTGCAAAGAATACGGTATTACACCACCGAAACGGAAACGCAAAAAAAACAACCGCGCAAATATTGAAAGAATATAAAGCGTTTTGCGAACAACTACACAAACAAACAGATTAAAATTTTGAGCAATGGAAACAATACGATTTTCCTATAATTGGAACAATAAATTAACAAACAAGGCTTTTAGCACAATCCGGCTGCACAATCCGAACAAATACAGGCGCGGCGGTCGGTATATGATAGAGTGTAACGGACAAACGCGGGGCGTGGCTGTTTTGCAGGATATACGAACATTTACGCTTGCAAGCCTCAACGATTTTATAACCTATTTAGATACCGGTTACAATGTGCCGGAAACGGTGCAATTACTCAAACGAATGTACAAAAATAAGGCTGTTAATTGGGAAATTCAAAAAATAGATTTTTGCCTATTGGTTTATGAAAAACAAGCCGGTAACGAAAAAATGAATGTGTTATTTGATGTTGAACCTATCACACAGACAAACGAAACGTGTAGAAACTGTAAACATAGATTTTCAACGCCGTTAAACGAATATTCAAAAAAAGTGCTGCAATGCTGCGAATATAAAAAAGGGAATAATAATGCCGGTTACAAGACTATAAAAGTAACGGATAAGGCGTGTAAACTATTCAATAAGATTTAAAAACAAGATAACAACCTATTAAAATTTTGGAATATGGAAACAACAATTTTCAAAACACGCGCCGAAATGACCGGAAAAATGCAGGAATGTATAAATAAGGGTTTGACCTGTTACCGTGTGCGTGTGGCTTGTAAATGCAAGCCGCAATTATTAAACCCTACAATGAACCTAACCGCACACCAACGGAACGGCGTTATAGTGATTAAGAAAAACAAGGTTATTGCGCTGTATGTTCGTTGTAAATTTTGCAGCGAACCGCCGGAAATATAAAAAATCTCACTTTTGGACTATTGTAAGGCACGGCAAAAATGCCGTGCTTTTTTGTTGGTTTTTGGCTGTTTTAGTCTATAACATACCGGAAACTACCGGAAACTAATACTAATTATCAGTTAGTTATGTTGTATTGGTAGAAAATCAGTATTAAAACAGGTAGAAAAAGGCGTTTTTTTAGGCAAAGTTACAAAGTATTATTCAGACCGGTTTTTGCCTGTGTGGATTGACCGGATTACCGGCGCGGTTCATTCATCGGATTGTGTCCGGCGGTTCGTTCCCTGTGTGGTGGTTGTCGTTTCCGGTTCGTTCCCTGTGTGGTGGTTGTCGTTGTTGGTTCGGTTCGGTGGTTCGGTGGTATGCAGCACATCGGAACGGATAACAGGCGCGGGCGTGTCCGGCGGTTCATTGTTCCCATTGGTAGCGGTTCGATTGTTCGACTTATTCAGACTACAAAATTTTATAGGATATTTTTTCTTTATTGGTATTATTGTTCTATTTTTACAGGTGGTTATTTATGAATAAAAACATTTATCAATAAAGTTAATACCAATTTTCTACCGAAAAGATAAAATTATTTCATATATGATTGATACACAAATAAATAACAGTGTAAAAAAATCGTTCCGTCCATACCGCTGGGAACCTAAGACAAGAGGTTCCAAAAGTAAGACAAGCCCTTCATATTCAGTGAATATGAGGGGCTTTTTCTATTTATATTGTCTTAGGCGAAAGACAAGAAAAAGCCAGAAAAAGACAAAGCAAGTAACCTAAAGTGTACCCCCTATTGGAAAAAGTCGCAGGGGGTACAGTAAATCGAAGTACAGGGGGTACAGTTTGTCTGAAATTGGCAGGGGGTTGTCCTTATTTGGCATAGCGCATAAAACTCATTTACAGATAGTTATAAGTAATTTTGTAACATTAAAAAATGAGTTTATGAAGAGTACATTTCGCATTCTTTTCTATGTGAAAAGAGACAAAGTAAGAGCAGACGGTACATTACCCGTCATGTGTCGGATTACAATCGACGGACAACCGACCCGGTTTAATACGAAAGTAAATGTTAATCCTAACATTTGGGATTCCAAAGCAGCGACTGCCATTGGAAAATCTAATGAAGCAGTCGAAGTCAATGCCCTATTAAATGGTATTAAAACCAGTATTCACAATGTTTATCACGACTTATTGACTCGTGAAAACAATGTCAATGCCGAAAGAGTGAAGAATATTTTTCTCGGCATTGAAGTCAAGCACCAGACTGTACTCGAACTTTTCCAACGGCACAATGACGACATTGCCAAATTAGTAGGTATTAGCAAATCGAAAGAAACTCTCCAAAAGTATGAAGTTGCCCGTACACGTATGGCTTCCTTTATTAAGGAATATTACAACGTATCGGATATTTCTCTGAAAGAAGTAAATCACATGTTCCTGCACAACTTTGAGATTTATCTCATGACCACGTGCAAATGCAAGGAAAACACTACTGCAAAATTCTTGCAACGCTTCCGTACAATAATTATAATGGCGAAAAATAATGGTTGGATTCATATCGACCCTTTTGCAAATTATAAAATCAAGTTTAAGAAAACAGATCGTGGCTATCTCACACAACAAGAAATAGACATAATCATACAGAGAAAATTCGCTACCGAACGTCTGGAACGAGTAAGGGATATTTTTATTTTCAGTTGCTTTACCGGATTGGCGTACATAGATGTAAAGAACTTGCGTCAGTCAAATATCCGTACCTCTTTCGATGACGGACTGTGGGTAATGGGTAAACGTGAGAAAACTGGCGTAAATTATAATGTGCCATTACTAGATGTGCCAAAACAAATAATAGAAAAGTATTCAGGAACATTACCGGATAATAAAGTGCTTCCTGTTATGAGTAATCAAAAAATGAACGAATACCTCAAAGAAATTGGTTCGCTATGTGGTATTGACAAAGATTTAACCTGCCATTTAGCACGTCATACATTTGCTACTCTGACACTTACAAAAGGAGTTTCCATCGAAAGCGTTTCTAAAATGTTAGGGCACACCAATATCAAAACGACACAAATTTATGCAAGGATAACTGACGTTAAAGTTAGCAACGATATGGCTTCGTTTGCTGAAAAAATGGAGAAAAAGCAGGTAAAATCAAAGTCGGAATTGGATAAACTTTTTGAGTGTCTTTCATTGTGCGAGAAAATGGCTTTGTTTAATCTCCCCGCCGCACTATCGAATGATCCTGAAAGAGCAAAGCCTATATCTATAATGTGGCATAGCCTTTCGGAAGAAGAAAAATCTTCTCTTTGGGCTAATACATTTGATAGTGAAGAGACATTCGCTTTTAAGCCTGTAGCAAATAGAATAAAATTAGCTATCAATCAATAAATACTCAATATCATGGAATTACAAATCATCCAAAACAAGATTTTTGAAGTACGCGGAGTACGTGTCATGTTCGATTTTCAGTTGGCGGAAATGTACGAAGTTGAAACAAGGGCTTTGAAACAAGCTGTTAAACGTAATATCGACCGCTTTCCCATGCCTGATTTCATGTTTGAATTGACACGGGAAGAAAGCGATACAGTTATCAAATTAGGGGTATCACATTTTGTGATACCCCCCGGATATAACGTCGGTTCTTCTTTAATCATGGCATTCGGCGAGCTGGGTGTTTCCATGCTTTCGTCCGTGTTAAAGAGTAAAAAAGCCATTCAAGTCAATATCTCTATTATGCGGGCTTTTGTCGCTTTGCGCCAATACGCTCTTGGCTATGCCGAACTAAATCGTAAATTAGAGGACTTTATGATTGAGACAAATATGCAGTTCAGCGATATTTATCAGGCTCTTACAGAACTGGCTTCGCAAAAGGAGTTGGAGAATAAGCCGCGTAAACGAATAGGTTTTAATGTTCAAAATGAAGAATGATTATGGAACGGGGATATATAACAATTAAAGAAAATAGTGAAAATCAGCTAATTGTTGAAGCAAAACTCGTAAATTGCACCCTTTGGGTATCAAAGCACGAAATGGCTGATTTATTTAATGTGTTTGTAAATACTATTGGCAATAACCTTCGGGCGATATTCAAGTCCGGCTTATTGCGGGAGGAAGAAGTTACCCATACACACAAATTTGAGAATAACGGACGCCAATGCGAAGTAACGCTGTACAATCTGGAAGCATTGATTTTTGTCAGCTACCGCATAGCGTCATATGAAGGACGGGCTTTTCGGGAATGGGTAATGAAGGCATTAACCGAATATACCCGTACAAAACCCAAACGGGAAGCAGAAGTTTTGATAGTATATAATTTATCTTCAAAACTCCCTGCCATAACGCTAAACTAACGTAAAGTATAACAGTATAAATGTATCCAGTCATGAAAAATGTAATGGGGACTTCTAATAATTGATTATTCTCATTTTGATTGTTCACAGAGCCGAAGTCCGTTAAAACTCTGTGAAAAAATCATCGCAAAGCTACGATTAAAATTTCGCAAAAACAAGCGGA
>JAIRRX010000062.1 GCA_031255755.1 Prevotellaceae bacterium
ACATTGGAGGCAATCCGGGAACAGAGGATTGCGACCGCAGCATAGCCGAAGGCAAAGGCTGGAATGTTTATTATTAATATTAAAACAGCATGAATGATTGGCAGTCATTTCAAGCATAAGATAACAAAGATAAGCAAGGCGCAACCGAAATAAGCCCGTCATTGCGAGCGTCAGCGAAGCAATCCAGACTTATTATTAATCCTTCCATTAATTTCGATATGATGTTGTGTCTTGCTGCCAGTATGTTTACATTTCTTCTGCTTCTTTCAGCCACAGCGCCGCCGATGCGTCGCTTGGCATTCGCCAGTCTCCGCGCGGTGAAAGATTTACTGAACCTACTTTTGGTCCATCAGGCATGCATGAACGTTTAAACTGCTGTGTAAAAAACCGTTTATAAAAAACTTTCATCCATTTTTTTAATTCATCGGTTTGTGTGTTTTCAAATGCCTGCTGCGCCAGAAAAAATATTTTTGACGGTCGAAAACCGTAACGCAGAGTGTAATACAAAAAGAAATCGTGCAATTCATAAGGACCTGTTACATCTTCGGTTTTCTGTATAATGTTTCCGTTTTTGTCGGCAGGTAAAAGTTCCGGACTTACCGGCGTTTGTGTAATGTCGGTCAAAATTGACTTTGTTTTTTCATCGAACTGTTCTGCCGCCCATGTAATCAAATGACGAACCAAAGTTTTCGGAATACCCGAATTTACTCCGTACATCGACATGTGGTCGCCGTTGTATGTAGCCCAGCCAAGAGCCAGTTCAGACAAATCGCCCGTGCCTATTACAAGTCCGTTTTCCTGATTTGCAACATCCATTAAAATTTGCGTGCGTTCGCGAGCCTGAACATTTTCGTACGTTACATTATGAATTTCGGGATTATGATTTATATCATTAAAATGTTGTTCACAGGCTTTTGCAATATTGATTTCACGTATTGTTACGCCGAGCGATTTCATTAAATTGACTGCATTTGCGTATGTTCTGTCTGTAGTTCCGAATCCGGGCATTGTAATTCCTGTAATTTGCTTGCGCGATATTCCGAGTTTGTCAAAAGTTTTTATACATACAAGCAATGCAAGAGCAGAATCAAGACCTCCCGAAATTCCTACAATCGCACGCTGCAAACCTGTATGTGAAATGCGTTTTGCAAGTCCGCCGACCTGTATTGAAAATATTTCTTCGCAACATTCGTTTCTGTTTTCGGTATGAGATGGCACAAATGGCAACGGCTGTATTTTTCTCATTAATTTTTTATGTTGATATTTCGGAATATCAATATCTATAATTTGCGCTGTATTTTTATCAGTCAAATTAGCCGCATTATCCGCAAAACTGCAATGTTTCAAACGATTGATATTAAGCTTTTGCAAATCAATATCAGACATTACAATCTGTTCATCAAAAGAAAAGCGTTTTGATTCGGCAAGCATTTCACCGTTTTCAGCAATAAAGGCATTTCCTGCAAACACAATATCCTGCGTGGATTCTCCTGCTCCTGCCGATGAATACACATAAGCAGCCATGCATCGCGCCGACTGTTGACGAATTAAATCTTTCAAATATGAATTTTTTCCTATCAACTCATTGCTTGCCGAAATATTAAAAATTACATTTGCTCCGCATAAAGCCTGATAACTGCTCGGCGGAACTGTAACCCAAAGGTCTTCGCATATCTCAATACCAAATACAAGTTCGCCGCAACGCAAAAGCATCTGCGTACCGAAAGGCGCTGACTGTCCGCAAATATTAAGCACAGGCAAAGCATTGACGCCTGAAGTAAACCATCGTTTTTCATAAAATTCACCATAATTGGGAAGATATGTTTTAGGCACAGCCGATAAAATATTTCCGCTTTGAATTACGACTGCCGCATTATAAAGGCAGTTGTTTTGCAACACAGGCAAACCTGCTATTGCGATTATGTTTGTTTGTTTTGTTTCGGCAAGCAGCGATGCAAGCGCATTTTCTGCTTCCTCGACAAGTACGCGCTGGTGAAACAAATCGCCGCAGGTGTATGCGGTTATACATAATTCGGGAAAACAAACGATTTGCACTTTTTGTTTATCTGCCTGCCTTATCTGATTTGCAATTTGTGTAATATTGTAAACGCAGTCGCCCACTCTGACATTGGGAATTGCCGTTGCAAGTCTTATAAAACCTTTTTCCATAGTCTATATTTTTTACAAATATACAAATAAGATTTTTCACAGGTTATTATTTCGTTAAAATTTAACTTATGTTACTAAAAAACAAGCATGTCATTGCGAGCGTATCGAAGCAACCGAAGAGCAACGGAGTTCGGCGTAATCAATACGGAAATGATAATGAAAGTAAATTGATTTGTCGTTACATTCCTTGCAATGACTAATTCATGAAATAATTTGCATCATTCAATTTGGATTGTGATTTTGATTCTGCAAACCAAATATTTTTGATAAAATTTTGCAAACAATAAAATTTTGATTACTTTTGTCGCCTCAAAAGTGAAGGTACCATAGCTCAGTTGGTAGAGCAAAGGACTGAAAATCCTTGTGTCCCTCGTTCGATTCGTGGTGGTACCACTTTGCTGTAAAGCAGTTACATAAAAAATGTGGCTGCTTTTTTTGATTATTGTTACTTATTAATATTATCGCTTATTAAACATTTGAAATATAAAATTTATTGTGCGGTTCTAATCGGACATACTGAACAATCTTTTTTTCAAACTTCTGTATTATTTCCAAATATCTGTTTACACTGAATAATATTTCTCTTTTTTAATCAGTAAAAATCCTAAAACCTAAATATTTATACAATTCATAGATAAAATTACAATTTATACGGCAGACATAAACAACACTGCGATGAATATGATAATTTTTATGATACAGGTCAAAAAAACAGATAATAAATTTTAAAATCTAAAATCGTCTTTTTCCTAATGTTATCAACTCATCCCGCCGATTGATATTTTGAAATTAATCTAATAATTTGAAAAAAAATAATCTTTTTTGCTTGTGTTTTTATATAAATTTATATCTTTGAAGCCGTTTTAAAATAAATAAAGAGTTTTAATGCGTGCAAATAAGTTGAAAACAACGTTGGAATTACAATTATTAATTAAATAAATACATCACTCATGAGAGTTTATCAAACAGAAGAAATTAGGAACATCGTGCTACTTGGTAATGCAGGCGCAGGGAAAACCACGCTTGCCGAAGCAATGATGTTCGACGGTAAAGTGATTGACCGTCGGGGGACGGTTGAAGCCAAAAACACAGTATCGGACAGCGCCGAAATTGAACAAATTTATCAACGCTCAATATATTCGAGCGTGCTGTTTACCGAATACAATGACAAAAAAATAAATTTAATCGATTCGCCGGGATCTGACGATTTTTCAGGCGGTACGTTTGCTGCATTCAAAGTTGCAGACACAGGCGTAATGGTTATTAATGCGCAAAACGGCGTTGAAGTGGGTACTGAAATATTTGCACGTTATGCCGAAAGACATGAAAAACCAATGATTATTGCTGTAAATTATTTAGACCACGACAAGGCAAACTGGGACAATACGCTTGATTCGCTACGGCAAACATTCGGAAATAAACTTACGCTTGTGCAATATCCTGTTAATCCGGGTAACGGATTTAATGAAATTGTAGATGTGTTATTGATGAAATTGTTCCGCTTTAAAGATGATAACGGAACTTTTGAAGCTGTGGACATACCTGCAAGCGAACTGGAACGTGCGCAGGAATTAAATGCCGCACTGATAGAATCGGCTGCTGAAAATGATGAATCCCTGATGGAACTTTTCTTTGAAAAAGGCGTACTTACCGAAGATGAAATCCGTAAAGGATTGCGTGCAGGACTTAAATCACGCGGTGTAATTCCAATATTTTGCATGTCGGCAAAAAAAGATATTGGCACAAAACGCCTGCTGGAATTTATTATAAATGTTGCACCGAAACCGAACGAATCGCGCGAATATAAAATTAAAGAAGGCGAAGTAATTCCATGTAATTCTAACGGTTCTCCATCATTGTTTATATTTAAAACCGCAGTAGAGCAGCATCTTGGCGAAGTTTCATATTTTCGTGTAATGTCAGGAAAAATTACCGAAGGTATGGATTTGATAAATGCAAATAATGGAACCAAAGAACGTATTTCGGCGTTATATGCCGTTGCAGGTAAAAAACGCGAAAAAGTTACGGAAATGATTGCAGGCGACATTGGTTGTACGGTAAAACTGAAATCATCGCGCCGCGACCAAACCCTGAACGGAGACGGTAAAAGATGGCAATTCCTGCCTGTTAAATATCCTGACCCTAAATTCCGTACTGCAATAAAAGCCAAAGA
>JAIRRX010000074.1 GCA_031255755.1 Prevotellaceae bacterium
GAAATTTTGCAATTAAACAAAAAAAAAAAATATAAAGTACATTATAAATATTTTAAGGTAAGTCAAATTTTTGAAATTTTAGGCGAAGCAAATATAACAAAAGCATATCTACAAAAAAATGCAGGTACTTATCCTGTCTATTCTGGTCAAACGGAAAATGCAGGATTATTTGGTTTGCTAAATACATATAAATATGACTATCCTATAATAACATGGGCTACTTATGGAGTACATGCAGGTACATTATTTAAGAGAGAAGGAAAATATAATATAGGGAGAAATACCTGTGGGCTGAAACTTAAAAATGATTTTGAAAATAAAATATTGTTAGATTACATTGTAAATACTGCAGAAAATATATTTAAAAGTAATGCAAAAGGTGATATTGGTGGTTATAGAAGTTTGCCACAAGGACTAATAAAGGAAATTTTAATACCATTACCAATAAATGAAGAAGGGAATATTGATATTAAAAAACAGAGAGAAATTGTAGCAAAATATGAGTATATTAAGGAATTAAAAACAAAAATTGCAGAATACAAAAAGCAAATAGAGTATTTAGATTTTGAAATTGATAATGGACATATTTATTTTACAAATTTTACAATAGAAAATTTATTTGACATCAAGAGTGGAAATTCCAAACTCACTCAAAATTATCTAAATAAAAATAAAGGCGAATATGTTGTTTATTCTGCAAATACTAAACAAAATGGAGTATTCGGGTATATTAACTCATATGATTTTGATATAGAATGCCTTCAAATGACTACAAATGGAAATGCAGGAGTTATATTTTACAGAGAAAAACATAAATTCAACATAAATGGAGATGCAAGAGTTCTTATTAAGAAAAGTATAAATTTAGACTATTTGTACTTATTTTATGCAGTACAAATGGAATTTAATAGACACAATTTTAATTGGGGAAACAAAGCGACTATTGAAAAAATCAAACCAATAGAAATACCTATTCCTATCAATTCTAAAGGTGAATTTGATTTATACACCCAAAAAGAAATTGCTGAAAAATACTGTAAAATAGACCAAATCAAAAAAAGTATTTCCGAAGAATTGGAAAAATTGCAAAATCTGAAAGTATTAATCCCGTAAATTTACTCCATTTTCAAAACCGCTAAAAATGCTTCCTGCGGAACTTCAACGCTTCCTATTTGACGCATTCGCTTTTTGCCTTTTTTCTGTTTTTCCAAAAGTTTGCGTTTGCGCGTAATATCGCCGCCATAGCATTTTGCGGTAACATCCTTGCGCACGGCTTTAACGGTTTCTCGAGCAATGATTTTTGCCCCTATTGCAGCCTGAATGGCTATGTCAAACTGTTGTCGAGGAATCAGTTCTTTCAGTTTTTCGCACATTTTTCTGCCGAAATCGTATGCGTGGCTGCGATGCGTAAGACTTGAAAGAGCATCTACCTGTTCGCCGTTAAGAAGAATATCCAGTTTGACCAAATCGGCTAAACGATAATCGGTAAGCGCATAGTCAAACGAAGCATATCCTCGTGAAATGCTTTTAAGTTTGTCATAAAAATCAAAAACTATTTCCGAAAGCGGCATGTCAAACGTAAGTTCTACGCGGTCGGTTGTCAAAAACGATTGATTTTTCAATGTTCCACGCCTGTCAAGACATAATTTGACGACAGCTCCAAGATATTCGCTTTTTGTTATTATCTGCGCTGATATGTACGGCTCTTCGATACGGTCAACAATAGTGGGCGCAGGCAATCCCGAAGGATTGTGTACGACTGTTTTTTCGCCGCCTGTTGTATAAACATCAAATGACACGTTAGGCACAGTTGTAATAACATCCATGTCAAATTCGCGGTAAAGGCGTTCCTGAATAATTTCGAGATGCAGCAGTCCGAGAAATCCGCAGCGAAATCCGAAACCAAGCGCCATTGACGATTCAGGTTCAAAAGTGAGCGAGGCATCGTTCAGTTTTAATTTTTCCATTGCGGTTCGCAGTTCTTCGTATTCGTCGGTTGATACAGGATAAACTCCTGCAAACAGCATTGGTTTTACATCTTCAAATCCGTCTATGTGCGTATTGCAGGGATTCTCAACGTGCGTTATTGTATCGCCGACTTTTACTTCGGTTGCCGTTTTTATTCCCGATATTATATATCCTACATCTCCTGCTTTGATTTCGTTTTTCGGTTGCAGCGCAAGTTTAAGCACTCCTACTTCATCGGCTTCGTATTCTTTGCCTGTGGCAAAAAATTTTACTTTATCGCCTTTACGGAGAATTCCGTTTTTGACTTTGAAATAAGCGATTATTCCTCTAAACGAATTAAAAACCGAATCAAAAATCAATGCCTGTAACGGAGCGTTTACGTCTCCTTTTGGAGGTTTGATACGATTAATGATTGCTTCCAGAATTTGCGGTACTCCTTCGCCTGTTCTTCCGCTTGCAAGAATAATATCCTGACGCGGACATCCCGTCAAATCAACTATCTGGTCGCTTACTTCTTCAATCATTGCGGCTGTCATGTCGATTTTATTAAGTACAGGAATAATTTCCAAGTCGTTTTCGAGCGCAAGATACAGATTTGATATTGTTTGCGCTTGAATTCCCTGAGTAGCATCAACAACAAGCAATGCCCCTTCGCACGAAGCAATTGCTCGCGACACTTCATACGAAAAATCAACATGACCGGGAGTATCAATCAAATTAAGGATATATTTTTCGTTGTTATACGCATATTCCATTTGTATTGCATGACTTTTTATGGTAATGCCTTTTTCACGTTCCAAATCCATATCATCAAGCACCTGATCTTGAAAGTCGCGTTCCGACAGCGTATTTGTCATTTGAAGCAAACGGTCGGCAAGCGTGCTTTTTCCATGGTCAATATGTGCAATTATGCAGAAATTACGAATGTTATTCATTTATTTTATTTAGAATTTTTTGCAAAGATACGATAAAGTTTATAAAGTCGAAAGTATCCGCATTAAGTCAGAATATTATTGTAAAAAAGCAAAGTATAATCAATTGGAAATATATCATATTTGATGAGGAACGGCAATTATTACCAAAACTGTTTGATATAAAAAAAGGATGTCCGAAAATCAGACATCCTTTTTCCTTATAAAAATAAAAATTTAACTAAATAGACAAATAAAATCCAATCGTTGACTGGTAACCACTCATATCGATTTTAAATCCTTTACCGAAGGTACTTCTGCCAACGCCTTTTCCATTATTATATCCAATGAAGCCAAAATTGGCAACAAGGCTCAAATTATTTGTAACATCCATAGCAATCCCCGGTTTAATCCCGACTTCAAAACCATCTAAGTCCGAAAGTCCGAATGCCGCAGCGCCGTCAACAAAAACATTTACTATTCCCGATTTAAAAAATGTATAACGAACATAGGGAGCAATAGTAATTGCATCCGTTTTTGTATTCTTCCCGTTAACTTTTTGAGTAAAATGACTGTATTCAAAATAAGTTGCAAGGGCAATGTTTTCCGTAAATCGGAATCCAACTTCGGGAGCAACTGTGTAAACGGTTGTTTTTGTACCGTTTTCCTTACCGTTCCAAAAGCCGGCTTTTCCTCCGATAAACCATCTGTTCTCCTGTGCATTAGCACTGATTACAGTAGCCATAATAATAATGGCTGATAAAATAATTTTCTTCATAATTTTACTAATTATATTTATTATCTAAACACACAAAAGTACATAACAATTACTTCTATAAAGATTATTTAGATATGGTTAACAAAAAATGCAAATGTTTAAGTATTTTACACGAAATATAAAAAATAGTTAATATTTATTCAAATAATTTTTACTTTTTGATATTTTATATATTCTCTAAATTCCTATTCAATATAACCAGTAAATATTTTTAACTTTTTTATGATAATGACAAGGTATATATATTTTTTCGTTTTCAATTATAAGACTATTACTGTAAAATATTGGCATACTTTACAGTAAAATCATTGATTTATGAATAATGCAATAGATTTGTATTTACTGTAAAATTATCGTCAGATAAAAATGAAGAGACCGTAAATGAAAAGTAAATCAATATCTTTGTGAATTAGAATACGTAAATAATAGAAAAAAATAAAGCAATAAACAGTAAAAACGAAATACAGTCCTTTGAAAAAATCGTATCAACCTTAAACAACACTAAATATGCGACAATATTTTGATGTAAAAATCAACAAAACAGCACAAATAAGTAATGACCGTTTTTTGTTATTTCCTAATATTTACATTGTCAAAGAATTATTGGTTTACATTCAAACCCTTTTTCCTTTAAAAATTCGAGTAAGCGAGGCAGTACATATTTAATGTTTTTTTCCGACTTTTCCGAATCATGCAAACCTATAATAGAACCAGCCTGTACATATTTAGTTATATTTCGCAGACAGTGACGCTGTGAAATTTTGTTACTGTAATCACGACTTACAATATCCATCATTATTATGTGAAATCTTTGGCTCAGCATTTTTATTTGTCGCGGAGTACAGCGTGCATAAGGCGGACGCAACAGGTTGCTTTGAATAAATTCTTCGGCAAAATCAAAATCTTCAACATATCTGCCCACACTTACGCCAAATCCTTTGACATGGCTATAAGAATGATTTCCAACGCTGTGTCCCTGTTTCAATATCATTTTATAAACTTCGGGATACTGTTCCGCATTTTTACCCAAACAAAAAAATGTTGCTTTTGCGCCATATTCGTTAAGTTGTTCAAGCACCCACGGCGTTACGCGCGGATTCGGACCATCATCAAATGTCAGATAAACGCTTGTTTTATCGTCAATACTGTAAAAATTCCAAATTATTGACGGATATAAGCGTTTGATAAATTTTGGTGGTCGAAATCGCATATTTTTTAATTCAAATGTTTAGAATTAAATGAACATACATTTTTATTTCATGCAGTTCATAAACAAATTTAATTTTGTTTCGTAACTTTATTTTATATTATACACTCTTACAATATCGGGAAACGTTTTTTTATAAAAGTCTAATTTATCCGCCATTCTTGTTTCGGCATCTTTATTGTACAGATTTGCCAGCATTACAAAATTCTTAATCTGGGTCAGGTTTTCCGCTATAACATTTGAAATTCCGACTTGTTTATCAACATCAAGCCGAGCATAATATGCCAGTTCGGCATCTGCTTTGTTGAATTTCAATTCCAACTGTTCATTGGCTTTTGCGGTATCGCCTACAACATACCTTAGATAAACGGGAATATGTTCATTCAAACCGTACATTCTTGATGAGGGCGGAAGTACTTCATCATATTTGTCCAAAACCATTTTAGCTCTTTCCATGTCGTTTTCACGCAGCAGCGCGTTAACAAGTTCGATAAATCCCTGACGATATCCTATTATTATTAACCGGTGTGCTGTTTCATCCAAGTAAATATTCGGGTCGTTTAATCCTCTATACTGATATTTATTCATGAATAAATCATAATTTTTTTCTGTGTCAAACGCTGTTTCTCTCGTAAGTTTTTCGGGAGTAATAAGATGCGCCAGTCCTACTGTTTTTATATTGTTTCTAAACAGATTTGTAAACTCCTGAGGCACTGTGGTTCCCAAATAAACAGGACGTTCTTCAAAATTGTTTGCAACAATATCAAGTACTGCCAGCATGTTTTTGCGTATTCCGTTTTTCGGAAGATTTACATCTATTTTATCATGAATCATATCATCGTTTAACGAATCGCTAACTATTCCGTTCTTTCTGACCTTATTTTTATCAACAGTTAATTTTACGGTACTTGATGGAAAATAGTTAATCGGCTTGTAAGAATAATTTGTCATAGTCTTTGCACGCATATCATCGCTCATAACAATCGATAAAGCATCTTTCAATTCCCACTGGGTAGTTTCATCGTTTTTAACAGGAAGTATATCTCTCAAAGAACCTACAATTTTTTCCGGCGATGCAGAAAGTTTTAATGCCTGCGAATCGTAATAAGTGTGCAGTAGTTGACTGTAATACCAGTCCGAATAAAGATATGATGTATTTGCAACTCTCACGTCTGTTCTGTTTCCTTCTACTTCCTGATTGTACCACAGCGAAAATGTATCATTGTCGCCGAAAGTAAACACAACTCCGTTTTTATCGCATGATTCGAGATAGTTTTTGCCGAAATCAGGTGCAATATAACGTCCAGAACGGTCGTGGTCATCCCAGTTTTCTTTTGCCATAATATACGGAACGAATATCGATAAAATTGTTGCCGTGCCGGCGGCGATTATCTTCGGCGACATATTTTTTAGCAGTTCGTATAATCCTGCAACTCCTATTCCTATCCAAACGGCAAATGCATAAAACGAACCTACGTAGGCATAATCGCGTTCCCGCGGCTGATAAGGCGTTTGATTCAAATAAATCACAATGGCAATTCCGGTGCAGAAAAACAGCATCAGCACAATGCTAAAATCTTTTCTGTTTCGCGACCAGTGCATCACAATGCCGAGTATTCCAAGCAACAGCGGCAACATGTAATATTTGTTTCGCGCTTTATTATTTGCAAGATAATCGGGCAATTCATCCTGCGGTCCCAGTCGTGCATTATCAATAAAATTAATCCCTGAAATCCAGTTTCCGTGCAGACAGTTCCCATCTCCCAGATAATCATTTTGTCGCCCTGCAAAATTCCACATAAAATATCGCCAGTACATCCAACCCATCTGATACAAAAACATAAATCTCATATTTTCACCGAAAGTAGGAACTCTCTCTATTTTATCAGCGCTGACAGCAACAGGTTTTCCTTTAACATTTCCCCATTCTTTATATGCCTCTGCATGTCTTGGTTCGGTTTTACCGTGCATACGCGGAAATATGGTTGTAAACCGTTTATCATATTCGTAGCTTACTGCATCCTGTAATTTTTCGTATTTATTGTTATTTCTTACATAAACATTATCTATATTCACATCTATTGCGGGAGCGTTGTAATATGCTCCTGAAAACAGTGGCCAGTCGCCGTACTGTTCTCTGTTAAGATAACTCAGTAACGAACGGATATTGTCCGGATTGTTCTGCTCCATCGGCGTATTTGCCAAAGCGCGTATAAGTATCATTGCATAAGAACCGAAACCGAGAGAAATTACCGTAACGCAAATAACTATTGTATTGGCAAGCGCTTTGCCTTTTTTATGCGTGTAATATATAAGATATGACAATAATGCAGCAAATATAACTATAAAAAACAGTGTTCCGGAATTTACAGGCAAGCCAAATCCGTTTACAAACAAAAGGTCAAACCAGAATGCTATTCTTGGAATCCACGGCACAATCACATACAGCACTGCGCCTAAAATTATTCCTCCTGTTATTATGCTAAATATAACGCCTTTTATGGTAGTTTTGTATTTTTTGAAATAATAAATCATTGCTATTGCAGGAATAACAAGCAAGTTCAACAAATGGACGCCTATTGACAATCCTGTAAGATAAGCAATAAGAACGAGCCAGCGATTGGCATATTTTGTATCGGCAACTTCTTCCCATTTCAATGCAGCCCAGAAAATAGCGGCTGTAAATAACGATGATATTGCATAAACTTCGGTTTCGACTGCCGAAAACCAGAATGAATCGGAAAAAGCATATGCCAACGCTCCTACCATGCCACAACCAAGCGTAACAACGGCTTCTGCAAACGTAAGTTCATTATTTTTCCTTCCGAAATATTTTTTCATTAAATGTGTTATCGACCAAAACAAAAACAGAATGGTAAATGCGCTTGCCAGCGCCGACATTGAATTCAGCATCAATGCTACTTTGTCTGTGCCGGCAGCAAACAAACTGAAAATACGCCCTATTAAAGCAAACAAAGGCGCTCCGGGCGGATGTCCGACTTCGAGTTTAAATGCGGATACTATAAATTCACCGCAATCCCAAAGGCTTGCTGTCGGTTCAATAGTAAGCAAATAGGTTATCGCCGCAATGGCAAAGGCAATCCAGCCGAAAATAATATCGAACAGTTTAAAATTTTTCATGTATTTTATATTTTATGCATAAAATTCGATTGCAAAGGTAATAAAATTATTGAATGTTGATATTTAATTATGAAACAGTTTTATTTTATTATTCATTGCCTGTTTTTCATTACCGTGAAATATTACAGAATTAAGATATTTACTTTCATTTTTAACTGACTGATATGTAATATCCGTTACTGTCTGAAAATTAAGTCTAATTGCAGCAGTAAATATATAAAATTCGTTTTATTATTTTTTTTGATTTTAGAAGCAGAAAAATATCATTAACAGTCATTCTTGTAATATAAATAAAACTTGTTAAAACGCAGTAAAAGTTACTGTACCAAAAGATTACAGCCGCGAATATCGCTTGCCGTTAAACGTCCGAGAATTTCAAAACTGCAATTTTCATGTATCAAGCCCAAATCGTGAGTCGCAATAAACGAACATGAATTACGATTTGCCAAATCAATTATATTTATTGCTCCGCTTGCATTTTTTTTCAAAATTTTAAACGGGTTGTGAATATCCCGCACAAAAATTTTCATCCACGGCGGACACAAAAATTTTCCATTTCCTTTTGAATATGCCTGCGACAAAAGTTCTGCCATTCCATACTCGGAATGTATCTGTTCAACGCCAAAGCCGCAACAAAGTTTTTTATGCAACTCGGCTTTTGAAATTTCCTCTCTCCTGCCCTTCATTCCGCCTGTTTCCATAACAATCAACTTCGGAAAACGAATTGAATATTTTTCAACAAAATCAAGCAAAGCATAAGTTACGCCAATTATAATGGTCGGCGTTTTGCTGTCATTTAATACGTGAAGTAAGTTATAAAGTTCGTCATGATTATGAAGGAAAAAACCGCTATGCACATTATTACTTTGTTTTATCAGATTATCAACCATATACACAAGCGACGAGCCTTTGCGTTCCAAATATGAAGGCAACAATCCCAAAATAGCATAATTACTCGGCGCACCGTAAAACAGACGAAATGCAGATGTAAAACTTTCTATATACAAATCAACATCTGCCACATAATGAAAACTTTGCCCTGTGTCCATAGTACTACTGCTTGAAAAAATAATCTGCTCTTTTTTATCAGAACAGTAAACTTTTTTTGACTTGAATAATTCAACAGGTAAAAAAGGAATTTCTTCAATTTTTTTTATGGTTTCAATATTGATATTTAATAATTTAATCCATTCACCATAAGGTTTGCAGTTTTTTGCCTGATACTTAAAAGTATCAAAACAAACTTGTGAAAAATCGTCTTCATTTTTTATTGAAAATATATTGTCGTAATAATTCATTTTAATGTTTTTCAAATATCTGCAAAGATAAAACAAATTATTTTTTAACTTTGCACAAATTTAAATTACGAAATAAAAATTGTTATAAAATCCGATAAAAAATTATGAAGATTGCAATTGTAGGAACAGGTTATGTAGGATTGGTTACCGGAAGCTGCTTTGCCGAAATGGGAATAGATGTTACATGTATCGACGTGAATCACAAAAAGATAGAAAATCTTAAAAATGGTATTATTCCTATATTTGAACCCGGCTTGGATGAGATTGTCGAAAGAAATATCAGCGCGGGGCGATTACATTTCAGTACATCGCTTGTTGATTTTATAAATAATGTTGAAGCGCTGTTTATTGCTGTCGGCACGCCGCCGCAGGAAGATGGCAGCGCTGATTTACAGCATGTTCTGAATGTGGCAAAAACGATAGGACAAAATCTCGAAAAATATATTTTAGTCGTAACCAAGAGTACTGTTCCGGTGGGAACTTCACAAAAGGTACAACAGACAATCAGCGAAGAACTTAAACTCCGCAATAAAAATATTGAATTTGATGTTGCATCCAATCCCGAATTTTTGAAAGAAGGCGATGCCGTTAATGATTTTCTGAAACCCGACAGAATTGTGGTTGGCATTAATTCGGAACGCGCAAAAAAAATTATGACCGAATTATATAATCCATTCATGATAAATAACTTTCGTATTATATTTATGGATATAGCATCGGCAGAAATGACAAAATATGCTGCAAATTCGATGCTTGCAACACGTATAAGTTTTATGAATGATATTGCAAATCTTTGCGATTTGCTCGGAGCAAATGTAAACATGGTGAGACAGGGCATTGGAACAGATATGCGCATAGGTTCAAAATTTCTTTATTCCGGTTGTGGATACGGAGGCTCATGTTTTCCGAAAGATATAAAAGCCCTCATACAAACTGCAAAAGAAAAAGGATATAATATGCAGATACTTAATGCTGTTGAAGCTGTAAATGATGAACAAAAGAAAATTATATTCAAAAAACTTGAAAAGCATTTTAACGGTAATCTTGCAGGAAAAACAGTTGCCATTTGGGGTTTGTCGTTCAAGCCTCAAACAGATGATATAAGAGAAGCTCCGTCAATACAAACAATCAAAATGTTACTTGATGCAAAATGCAATATTAATGTATATGATTTTGCTGCGATACAAGAAGTTAAATATCTCTTTGGAGATAAAATAAATTATGCAGCAAACATGATGGATGCAACAATAAATGCAGATGCTTTGTTACTCATAACCGAATGGAAAGAATTTCGCCTTCCGAATTGGGAACAAATAAAATCGCAAATGAAGACACATGTAATTATCGATGGAAGAAATATTTATAAGCGAGAATATCTTACAGAAATGGGATTTACATATTACGGAATAGGACAATAAATAAACAATAATATTAATTTTAAAAAAACAAAAAACATGAAAAGAATTATCTTGATTATCACTGCGTTAATTTGCATGCAATTTGTAGCATGCAATAGCAAAATCGAAAAATTGAACAAACAAGCCAATGATGCAATAAGTCAAGTCCTTGACAATTACGATTATGTCGGACTTGCTGTTGCCGTTGTCAACGAAAACAAACTTGTATATTCCAACGAATTTGGATGTAAAAACATGGAAACACAGGAACAAATCAGCAAAGACGATTTGTTTCGCATCGCATCAATCTCAAAAACATTTACATCTACGGCAATAATGCAATTATACGAACAGGGAAAATTCAACCTTGACGACGATATTAGCGATGCTCTCGGTTACAGCGTTCGCAATCCGAATTTTCCAAACGACAAAATCACATATAAAATGTTACTTTCGCATACATCAAGTTTAAGCGATGCCGAAGGATATTTTAATTTTGATATTCTCAAACCCGAAATTAATCCTAATTATGCAAACGCTTATTGGGATTACGCTCCGGGAGAAAAATACAATTACTGTAATCTCGGATTTAATTTGCTCGGCGCACTTGTTGAAATCCATTCGGGAT
Source organism: Prevotellaceae bacterium (assembly GCA_031255755.1). GTDB lineage: Bacteria > Bacteroidota > Bacteroidia > Bacteroidales > UBA932 > JAIRKV01. The sequence goes on from JAIRRX010000074.1 coordinate 11,329, forward strand.
TAAGATTTGATGTTTATATTCGTCAAAATCTGCTAATTCCGCTTGGAATCACAGATGCAGGATTTAATATTGATTCACTGGAAAATTCCAAGTTTGTAAAAATATATACCCGTCAGGATTCCGCTTGGGTTGAGTCAACGGATGCGTATAAAAGTCGAGCCGCCGAAATGGAAAATTATACGCTCGGTAAAAATGCTGTGCTATTTTCACCAACCGGCGGAATGAAAATATCGGCAACAAATTTGGCAAAATGGATGCTTTGCAGAATGAATTACGGAAGCATTAACAATGTGAAAATCATAGATGAAGAAACTTCAAAATTGATGTTTACGCCTGTTGAACCGACAAACGGAACAAGTTCGTACGGATTAGGAATTACCGTTTCAAATATGGTTGAAGGTTTCACGCTCACAGGACATACAGGCAGCGCTTACGGACTTTTAAGCGCAATGTTTTTCAATCCAAATGAAAAATTCGGTGTTGTAATGATAACAAACGGAAGCGCGCCGAAAAACGGTGAAAATAAAATAATATCAGATATTATAAATGCAATGTATAAAGTGTTTTATAACAAATGATACCATATATAAATAAGTAAACCACTGTATTTTATGCAATACAAAATACAATTTTCAATCATAGTTCCCGTTTTAAATCGCCCTTATGAAATTAAAGAATTTCTGGAATCTTTATCACAACAAACCGATAAGGATTTTGAAGTTATAATAATGGAAGGCAATTCAACAGAACCATGCGATGAAATTTGTAAAAAATATTCAAAAGCTCTCGATATAAAACACATTAAAAATCAGACATTAAGCCGCAGCATTAGACGCAATTTAGGAATTGAAGCAGCGTCCGGAAATTACGTAATTTTGTTTGATTCCGATTGTATTTTGCCGCCACAATATATTGAGCTGGTAAGAAAACATCTCAGCGAAAATTATGCAGATTGCTTCGGAGGACCCGACAATGCACACAAATCATTCAATACGTTGCAAAAAGCAATAAACTGTTCGATGACTTCATTTTTTACAACAGGCGGCATCAGAGGCGGAATGAATAAAAGCAAAAATTTTCTTCCACGCGGTTTCAATATGGGATTTTCAAAAGAAGTATATAAAAAAGTCGGCGGTTATAATGACATTATCGGTGAAGATATTGATTTGAGTATGAGAATAAAAGACGCAGGTTTCTCGATTTGCCTGATAAAAGAAGCATTCGTATATCACAAACGCAGACTAACTTTAAAAAAATTCTACAAACAGACGTACACTTTTGGTTGCGCTCGCGTTGTTTTAGGAAGACTTCACAAAGGTTCGTTAAAGATACTGCATTTGATACCGACATGCTTCACCGCAGGAAATTTTTTACTTGTCGCGGCAGCTATTATTTCGGGTTGCGTTTGGTTTTTACTTCCCATAGCAGCGTACATTATCATAATTTTCATTGATTCAATGATAAAAACCCAAAATTTATCAATATCTTTGTTAGCAATATTGACCGGTTATATTCAACTTTTCGGCTATGGAACAGGTTTTTTGGATGAATTAATAACTCGCAGAATATCAAAGAAATCAGCGGAAAAAGTTTATAGACAGTAAGAATTTGAATATTTTGCAAACTTTACAGTAGAATTAAAATAAATAGCTAATTGAGGCACGGACAAGTTCTTAAATTATCCGTGCCTTTTTATGCGAATATTTCAAATACAATCACGATAACAGGATTTTTGTGTTTTCATCGTTTTTTGTAAATTTGGCAAATTTAATTTGCGATTTATGAAAAAACTTGCTGTTTTGACGGGCGCAGGAATAAGCGCCGAAAGCGGAATTTCTACTTTCAGAGATTCCAACGGACTTTGGGAAAATCATAACGTGATGGATGTTGCAAGCATTGAAGGCTGGTATAAAAATCCACAACTTGTACTTGATTTTTATAACGAACGCCGAAAACAACTTGAAACTGTCAAACCAAACGCCGCGCATAAAATTTTATATGACCTCGAAAAATATTTCAACGTTTGCATAATAACCCAAAACGTTGATAACCTGCATGAACGCGCGGGCAGTACAAATATTATACATTTACACGGCGAACTTACAAAAGCACGTAGCGTTTCCGATGAAAATATTATTTATGATATTGGTTATAAGTCGATAAACATAGGCGATACCGACAAACACGGTTCGCAGCTTCGTCCGCACATAGTATGGTTTGGCGAAGCGGTTCCGCTGCTTAATGCTGCCGCAAACAACGTTTCACAAGCCGACATTATTGCAATAATAGGAACTTCTCTTAATGTGTATCCTGCGGCAGGACTTGTAAATTATAAAAAAAACGGCATTCCCGTATTTCTAATCAATCCGAATGATGTAAGCGCTTTCAATATTCAAAATCTGACAGTGATAAAACAAAAAGCCACAACAGGCGTAGCAGACATGCGCGATATGTTATTGGAAAAATATATGTAATAACAAAAGAGATTGATAATTAAGTATAATAAAAATTCAGATTTTGCCTTTGTTCCATTACAAATCGGCAGGTTGAAACAGTCCTAAAAAAACAGATTATTTCGCAGAGATGTTGCATGACAGTTCTGTTTTAAACCAAATATTTTAAAAATATTTTAAAATTGTATTATTTTTTATACCTTTGCCATGTTCAAAATAAAAATTATGGGAAATGATAAAATACCGCAAAAAGGGATTGAAAAATGTCAAATATGCGGAAATCATGCATTATTAAAAACTATTACACAGAAAGGTTATAAAGAATTTGATTTATACAAAATATATCATTGTCCTTCATGTAATACGTCATTTGCTTTGCCAAGAGTCAATACTAATGAGACTTATCAATTGATTTATGAAAATGCCGAGAAAATACCAGGCTATAATAGATATTGGAATTATTACAACAAAATTAAATTAATGGATTCGCCTAT
>JAIRRX010000077.1 GCA_031255755.1 Prevotellaceae bacterium
CAATATCTATGCATTTCACCGCTACACTGCGCATTCCGCATACTTCACCAATATTCTAGCTAATCAGTTTCAACGGCACGGGAAATGTTAAGCATCTCCTTTTCACCGCTGACTTAATCTGCAACCTACGCACCCTTTAAACCCAATGAATCCGGATAACGCTCGAATCCTCCGTATTACCGCGGCTGCTGGCACGGAGTTAGCCGATCCTTATTCGTACAATACTTGCAATATAGCATAAATGCTATCTTTTACTCTCGTACAAAAGCAGTTTAAAACCCATAGGGCTGTATTCCTGCACGCGGCATGGCTGGTTCAGGCTCGCGCCCATTGACCAATATTCCTCACTGCTGCCTCCCGTAGGAGTCTGGTCCGTGTCTCAGTACCAGTGTGGGGGACCTTCCTCTCAGAACCCCTATTCATCGTCGCCTTGGTAAGCCGTTACCTTACCAACTAACTAATGAAACGCATGCCCATCTCAAACCAAATCTCTTCTTTAACAATATTACCATGCGGTATCCCTGTTTTATGCGGTATTAGTCCGAATTTCTCCGAATTATTCCCCTGTCTGAGGCAGGTTGCATACGTGTTACTCACCCGTGCGCCGGTCGCCACCAGTCCATTGCTGAACCGTGATGCCCCTCGACTTGCATGTGTTAAGCCTGCCGCTAGCGTTCATCCTGAGCCAGGATCAAACTCTTCATTATAATTATTTATTTATTATTCCTGTATGTCCTGACTGTCTATTTTAATCCATTCCTGAAATTAACGCTTTACTCGTTTCTTGATGCTTCAAGTAGTATCTTCTTGTTACATTTATTTTCAAAGACCGTTGATCTGTTCCCCTTAAAAACTTTACCGCATTTACCCGGTTCGTTCTCAAAAGGGCTGCAAAGGTAATACCTTTTTATTTATTTCCAAATTTTTTTTAATCTTTTTTTTTAACTTATCCCTAATACCTTAATTCCCAAATACATTTTTTTTATTCAATAATACAATATATCATATATTAACCTCATAAAACTCCAATATAAAGACCGCAAAATATGACTAATCAATATAAGTATACCTATACGAAAACACAAAAAATTCACCCCTCCAAAATAAAAATGCATGGTTTTTTATTTATATCTGGGGTGGCTTTTTGCCATTCTTTGACAGTCATAGTTTTTATAAATTCATCGGCAAGCGTGATATTTGCCGCAATACACAATTTTGTTGACGGATTACATATCGAAATAAATGACTTGAACAGTTGCATATTGCGATAAGGAGCTTCGATAAAAATTTGTGCCTGATTTTCATGTTTCGAACGTTTTTCAAGAAATTGAATCCGCTGACAACGTTGCTGTTCCTTTACGGGTAAATATCCTGCAAAGGCAAAATTTTGTCCGTTCATTCCTGCTGCCATAAGCGCAAGCAAAATCGATGATGGTCCAACTAATGGAACAATATCAATATTTTTCTTGTGAGCATAATCAATCACCGCTACACCGGGATCAGCAACACAAGGAACACCCGCATCCGAAATGATGCCTGTATCATAACCTTGAAACACGTGAACGAGCAATTCGGGAATTTCGCTTGATTTTGTATGTTCATTGAGTTCCGAAAAAATCAGTTCATCAATTTTTACAGGCATTTTTATTTTGCTTAAATATCGGCGTGCAGTACGAATATCTTCAACTATAAAATATCGGATATTGCGTATTGTATCGATTGTTTTCTGAGGAATTATATCAATATCAGAATCACCGAGCGTAGATGGAATTATATATATTTTACCATGCATAAGTTCAATATCAATTAATCTGTTACAAATGTATAATTAAATATGTTTATAATGCAATTTTTCGGAAAAATATTATTTTTCATATTATGTAGAAACAAAAAGAAAATTAATTATCAATTTTCGTTCTTCGTGTTTCATCGTTAGTTTATTTATGAAAAGTAATCTTAACAAAATCGCAATTTTTACATAAATAACGGAAGATGCGCAATAAAAAAGGCTACCGTACTAATTTATGACGGTAACCTTCCACTTCAAAACAACATTAAAATCTATCATTCTGTTGCATCTGTTGTGTCGTTTTCAACTTCTGCAACAATTTCTTCTTCTTTATTTTCGTTGATTTCTTCATTTTGGGTTTCGATAACTGTTTTTTCAGTTACAGTTTCTTCAACCTTTGGAGTGTCTGCCGTCTTTTTTGTACGGCTTCGGCGCGTTGTCTTTTTCGTTTCCTTTTTGGATGTTCCTGCAAGCGCTGCTTCGTTAAAATCAACCAGTTCTATCATTGCCATATCGGCAGCATCTCCGTGACGAAATCCTATTTTCAATATTCGCGTATATCCTCCGGGACGGTCTGATATTTTGGGTGCAATATTGCGAAACAGTTCCGATACTGCATATTTATCTTTCAAATAAGAAAATACCGTACGTCTCGAATGGGTTGTATCGTATTTTGATTTTGTAATAAGCGGTTCCACGTATATGCGCAACGCTTTTGCTTTTGCCAAAGTAGTTTCGATGCGTTTGTGCATAATTAACGATGACGCCAAATTTGCAAGCAGGGCTTTACGATGTCCTGACTGTCTGCTTAAATGATTATATTTTTTATTATGTCTCATAGTTATTATTCCTTATCAAGTTTATATTTTGCAACATCCATGCCGAACGACAATTTAAGATTTTCTAAAAGTTCGTCGAGTTCGGTAAGCGATTTTTTGCCGAAGTTTCTAAATCGCAACAGGTCGTTTCTGCTTAATTTTACAAGTTCGCCAAGTGTTTTAATATCGGCGGCTTTCAGGCAGTTAAGTGCGCGTACAGACAGTTCCATATCGGTCAAACGCTGTTTAAGTAATTGACGTACACGCAACAGTTCTTCATCAAATTCGTCTGGAACGGTTGTTTCATCTGTTTCAATTGTGATTTTTTCATCACAGAACAGCATAAAATGACTAATCAATACTTTTGCCGCTTTTTTAAGAGCGTCTTTGGGATGTACCGAACCATCAGTAGTTATTTCGATTATTAATTTTTCAAAGTCTGTCTTTTGTTCAACACGAAAATTATCGGTTGTAAAATTCACATTTATAATCGGAGTAAATATCGAATCAATAGGTATTACGCCAAATTCGGCGTTTTCGGGTTTATTTTCTTCGGCAGGAACCCATCCTCTGCCCTGTCCTATTGTGAGTTGAATCTGGAATTTTGTATTTTCATCCATATTGCAAATCACAAGTTCGGGATTAAGAACTTTGAATACCGACATGTTGGCGCCAAGGTCTTTTGCCGTAAGAACGGTTTGTCCTGAAACGTTAACGTTAATTTTTTCCGTTTCTACGCCTTCAATATCATTTTTTTTCAATCTTACTTTTTTAAGATTGAGAATGATATCAACTACATTTTCAATAACACCCGGAATTGTTGTAAATTCGTGGTCAACACCGGATATTTTTACTGATGTTATTGCATATCCTTCCAACGATGAAAGCAGAACTCTTCTGAGTGCGTTTCCGACAGTAATGCCGTAGCCGGGTTCTAACGGACGAAATTCAAAGCGTCCGAAAGTATCGCTTGCTTCAAGCATCAATACTTGATTCGGTTTTTGAAATGCTAATATTGCCATATCTATTTATTTTATAATGTTTGTAAAAGATTGAAGTTTAATATCACTTCAATATCCTTCAATTATTTAGAGTACAACTCTACTATTAACTGTTCGTTAATTGTTTCGGGAATTTCACTGCGTTCGAGTTTGGAAATATATTTTCCTGCAAGCGTCGTATTATCCCATTCAAGCCATGAATATCTGCTTGTTGCAAGCCCGCTCAATGAAGTTTGTATTGTTTCAAGCGATTTTGATTTTTCTCGCACTCCAACAATCTCACCTAATTTCACAATGTAAGATGGAATATTGCACACGTTTCCGTTAACCGTAATATGACGGTGGCTTACAAGCTGGCGGGCAGCTGCGCGTGTAGGTGCAATTCCCAAACGATAAACGATATTGTCCAGTCTGCTTTCAAGTAAAATGATAAGGTTTTCGCCTTTACGTCCTTTCATTTTTGATGCCCGTTCGTAGAATATACGAAACTGACGTTCAAGCAATCCGTAAGTATATTTTACTTTTTGCTTTTCCTGTAACTGAATACCGTATTCAGATATTTTTTTACGCTTTTTAGCTAACCCGTGTTGTCCGGGAGGGAAATTTTTTCTATCCAAATATTTATCCGGACCATAAATGGGTTCACCGAATTTACGTGCAATTTTTGTTTTAGGACCTATGTATTTTGCCATAATTCTTTATTTGTTTTAATAAATTAAACTCTACGTCTTCCTTTCGGACGGCATCCGTTATGCGGAAGTGGTGTAACATCAATTATTTCCATTATTTCAATTCCTGCCGAATTGATAGTACGCATTGCCGATTCACGTCCTGCTCCTGGACCTTTTACAAATACTTTTACACGGCGAAGCCCCAGGTCGTGAGCTACTTTGGCGCAATCGGCTGCTGCTGTCTGAGCTGCATAAGGTGTATTTTTCTTTGAGCCTTTGAAGCCCATTTTACCCGCCGACGACCAACTTATAACCTGACCATCGTTATTTGTCAAAGAAATTATAATGTTGTTAAAACTTGAATGGATGTGAGCCTGTCCAGCAACCTCAACTTTTACAACTTTCTTTTTGGTTGTTCCTTGTTTTTTTGCCATTTTACTTACTATTTAGTTGCTTTTTTCTTATTTGCTACTGTTTTCTTTTTGCCTTTGCGTGTACGGGCATTGTTTTTTGTACTTTGCCCACGCACAGGTAATCCTATACGGTGACGGATTCCTCGATAACATCCGATATCCATCAATCGCTTAATATTCAATTGAATTTGTGTACGAAGTTCTCCTTCTATCACATATTCATTTCCAATGATACTGCGAATTGCGGCAATTTGTTCGTCATTCCAATCTTTTACTTTGGTATTAACGTCCACGCCTGCTTTCGCAAGAATAGTACGTGATGCGCTGCGTCCTATTCCAAAGATATAGGTCAGTCCTATTTCTCCTCGTTTGTTGTCCGGTAAATCAACACCTGCTATACGTGCCATTTATTTCTTGTTTAATTGTTTAACTGTTTTTTTAATCTCTTTAAGATTCATATCTTTTTCTGTTGTTTGTTTTATCCTTGACGTTGTTTAAACTTAGGATTTTTTTTGCAAATAACATATAAGCGACCTTTGCGCTTAACTATTTTGCAGTCATCACTGCGCTTTTTAATTGATGCTCTTACTTTCATATCGCTTAACTGTTTTAAATTTATTTAATATTCTCTTTATTAGGATGCCGTAATGATATTCGTGCTTTTGTTAAATCGTAAGGAGACATTTCTACACGTACTCTGTCACCGGGAAGAATTTTTATGTAGTGCATTCTCATTTTTCCCGAAATATGTGCGATAACAACATGCCCGTTATCCAATTCTACACGAAACATTGCATTTGACAATGCTTCTATTACTGTTCCATCTTTTTCTATGGCTGCCTGTTTTGCCATTCTTTTATTATTATTATTTTAATTTATTTTGAGTTAATTAATTGTTTCTTCTATAAATTTGAATGTTGACAGTATATCTGTTTTTCCTTTATCACGTATGGCAACTGCAAGTTCAAAATGCGCCGAATATTTATTGTCGCAGGTACGAACCGTCCAACCGTCATCTTCCAAATACACTTCGCGCCGACCTAAATTTATCATTGGCTCGATACATATTACCATACCACTTTGCAGCTTTGCACCGTTTCCTTTTCTGCCATAATTAGGCACATCCGGTTTTTCATGCATTTTACGTCCTATTCCGTGTCCTATCATTTCACGAACGACAGAATATCCGTGTTTTTCGGCGTGTGTTTGAATTGCGTCTGAAATATCTCCTATTCGTGCATTTGAATTTATCTGTTCTATGCCTTTATACAAACTTTCTTTGGTAACTTTCAAAAGATTTTTGGCTTCGGCGCTTATTTCACCTACTGCAAACGTATAAGCCGAATCGCCATAAAAACCTTTCATTAGTGTTCCACAATCAACAGACACTATATCGCCTTCCTGCAAGCGGTAGTTTGATGGTATGCCATGCACAACTACGCTGTTCACCGACAGACAAAGAGTATTCGGGAAACCGTTATATCCTAAAAATCCGGGTATTGCTCCGTTATCACGAATAAACTCTTCTGCTATTTTATCAAGTTCAAGAGTTGTTATTCCCGGCTTTATATGTTTTCCAACTTCTGCCAAAGTCCTTGAAACCAAAAGATTATTTTCTCTCAGTATTTCAATTTCTTCGTCGGTTTTCAAATTTATCATTAAATAAAGAACCTTTTATTATCTATTTCTCAATTACATTCCCGAGCGACCTTTCAGTTTGCCGGTTTTCATCAATCCATCATAATGTCTCATCAAAAGATGACTTTCTATTTGCTGCAACGTATCAAGAATTACGCCAACAAGTATCAACAACGATGTTCCTCCGAAAAATTGTCCGAATTGCCTGTCAATACCAAATGCCAAAACCGCAAAAGTCGGAAGAATTGCCACTATTGCCAAAAATACAGAGCCGGGCAATGTTATTCTCGACATAATGTTATCCAAATATTCGGCTGTTTTTTTACCGGGTTTTACTCCGGGAATAAAACCTCCGTTCTTTTTCATATCTTCTGCCATATTTGTGGGATTAACCGTTACGGCTGTATAGAAGTATGTAAATATCATTACCAGCATTGCAAATATAAAGTTATACCAAAATCCGTATTGATTGTTCAATGCTGTTGAACCTGCAAAACCTGTAAATAACAAAGGAATCATCATCAAAGCCTGCGCAAAGATAATCGGCATAACGCCTGCCGCATTTATTTTCAACGGTATGTACTGACGCTGTCCGCCGTACTGTTTGTTGCCTACAATGCGTCTTGCATATTGCACAGGTATTTTACGAACTCCCTGAACAAGCGCTATACATGCAACAAATACAATAAACAAAACAACTATTTCAACAATAAACATCAAAATACCGCCTGTGGTTTGTGTAAATCGTGTTCCTACTTCAGCAACTAATGCAAACGGAAGGCGGGCAATAATACCTACCATGATTATCAATGATATTCCGTTTCCTATGCCTCTGTCGGTAATACGTTCTCCGAGCCACATTACAAACATTGTGCCTGCAAGCAATATGATTGTAGATGTGATATTAAACCCGAATCCCTGTACAAGGAATGCCTCCTGTGGTAATTGCAGATGAAGATTGACAACGTATGCCGGTCCTTGAAATATAAGAATCAGTATTGTAAGATAGCGTGTGTACTGGTTCATTTTACGGCGTCCGCTTTCACCTTCGCGTTGCAGACGTTGAAAATACGGCACCATAATTCCCAGCAACTGTATCACAATTGATGCTGATATGTACGGCATTATACCAAGTGCAAATATTGATGCATTACCAAATGCGCCTCCCGAAAACATATTGAGTAAGCCAATAAGTCCTCCGCTTGCCTGAGATTCCAAATCGGAACCGCTTATAGCATTGGCGTCTATTCCGGGAAGAACGATAAAACTGCCCAGTCGATAAATCGCAACCAAAGCCAGCGTATAAAAAATTCTTTTACGCAGTTCTTCAATTTTGAAAATATTTTTTATCGTTGTGATAAATTTTTTCATTTATTTTCTTTTTTAGATTTTTCGTCTATCTGAGTAACTGTTCCCTGTTGCGCTTCAATCAGTTCAACTGCTTTTTTCGAAAAAGCGTGAGCTGTAACATCAAGTTTTGCAGTGAGCGTTCCGTTACCAAGTATTTTCACCAGATGATTTTTCGATACAAGACCTGTTTCAACAAAAGTATCAAATGTGAATATTGTTATTCCTAATTTTTCAGATAATGCCTGTAATGTTGAAACATTTACGGCTTTATATTCTTTACGGTTGATATTTGTAAAACCGTATTTAGGTAAACGCCGTTGTAACGGCATCTGTCCGCCTTCAAAACCTGCTTTTCGTGAATATCCCGAACGAGACTGAGCTCCTTTGTGTCCGCGTGTAGATGTACCTCCGCGTCCCGAACCCTGTCCGCGTCCTATTCGTTTAGTTTTATGTGTTGCCCCTTTTGCCGGACGTAAATTATTCAATTCCATAGTTCTTCGATTTGTACTGTTATTCCTCTTTTTCTACTTTTATCAAGTGTTCCACTTTTTTTATCTGCCCCAGTATTGATGGTGTTAGTTCTTTCTCAACGCAATGGTTTATTTTTCTCAAACCAAGCGCTGCAAGAGTTGCCCGCTGGCTTTTGGTTGAGCCTATTTTACTTCTTACCTGTGTAATTTTACATTTTGCCATTTCGTTATCTCCTTATCCTTTAAACACCGTATTAAGCGAAACTCCTCTCACTTCCGATACCGTATAAGCATCGCGAAGCTCCAACAAAGCAAGAACTGTGGCTTTAACCAGATTATGCGGATTGGATGATCCTTTTGATTTTGCAAGCACATCTGTAATTCCAACGCTTTCAAGTACTGCACGCATAGCTCCTCCTGCTTTCACTCCTGTACCCGGACCTGCCGGACTTATATAAACTTTTGCTCCGCCGAATTTGGCAGTTTGTTCATGTGGTATAGTGCCTTTATAAACAGGAACTTTAACAAGGTTTTTCTTTGCATCTTCCGTTCCTTTTTGAACTGCAGTGGCTACTTCATTTGCTTTTCCAAGCCCATAACCGATAATTCCGTTTTCATTACCAACTACAACAATAGCGGCAAAACTGAAGTGGCGTCCTCCCTTTGTTACTTTTGTAACACGTTGAACGGCAACCAATCTGTCTTTTAATTCCAAATCGGTAGTTTTTACTTTTTTAATATTTAAATTTACTGCCATAATCTTTTAAAATTTAAGACCGCCTTCGCGTGCTGATTCTGCTAAACTTTTTACTCTTCCGTGATACAAATATCCGTTACGGTCAAAAACTACAACTTCAATACCTTTTTCTTTGGCTTTTTGAGCAATAAGTTTTCCTACTTCTTTTGCAACTTCAATTCCCGGTTTTCCTTTTACCTGTTCGGCAATAGATTTATCGGTTGACGATGCTGCCGCAAGCGTTATGCGTTTCAAGTCATCTATAATCTGTACATAAATCTGTTTATTGCTTCGGTAAACAGACATACGAGGTTTTTCCGCTGTTCCGCTCACTTTTTTGCGAATACGATATTTAATTCTTTGTCTTCTTTCTGTTTTCGTAAGTGCCATACATTAATCTCCCAAATTTATTTAGCATTAGCGGATTTTCCTGCTTTGCGACGTAATTGTTCACCTACAAATTTAATACCTTTTCCTTTGTACGGTTCGGGTTTGCGTAATGAACGTATTTTCGCAGCAACTTGTCCTATAAGTTGTTTATCAATGCTGGTAAGCGTTAAAATCGGATTTCCTTTTCTTTCAACAAGTACCGAAGCTTTTACTTCTTTAGGCAGTTCAAAATGAATATCATGCGAGTAGCCAAGACTAAATTCCAGTATTTGACCTTTAGCTTCTACTTTATATCCAACTCCTACCAGTTCCTGTTTGATTTCATATCCTTTTGATACTCCCAGTACCATATTATTCAGCAATGCGCGATAAAGTCCGTGCATTGAGCGATGACGCGGCTGATCCGTTGGGCGTTCCAACGAAAACACGCCGTCTTCTACCTTTACGGTGATGTCGGGGTCAACTTTTTGACTTAACTCACCGAGAGGTCCTTTAACCTTAACCACATTTCCGTTTTCTACCTTTACGGTTACGCCTTGTGGAAGGTTTACAGGTAATTTTCCTATTCGTGACATTATATCTAATTTTTAATATTAACTAATATAACATAAAACTTCGCCGCCAACGTTCAAATCCCGTGCTTCTTTGTCGGTGATTATTCCTTTTGACGTTGATATTATTGCTATTCCTAAACCGTTAAGCACTTTGGGCATTGTTGCCGCACTTTCATAACGCCGTAAACCCGGTCGGCTCACGCGGTCAAGCGATTTGAGCGCCGGTTTTTTTGTTACAGGATGATACTTCAATGCTATTTTGATAGTACTCTGTAAACTTTCATCCATAAACTTATAGCTTAGGATGTAACCTTTTTCATGCAGGATACGTGTAATTTCCTTCTTTATTTTTGATGACGGAATTTCCACTGTCTTATGTCCTACTCTTGATGCATTTCTAATTCGTGTTAGATAATCTGCAATTGGATCAGTCATTACTTTTTTCTTTTAATTTTAATTTATAATTTCTACTTTTTGTTTCGTTATTGATTTTTTACAAAATTTTTCCGAAACATGATACGGTTATGTAACCGATATCCAGATTATTTTAATTTATTAATTATCACTATATCACAAGCGCTTACCAACTTGCCTTCGTTATTCCCGGAATCAATCCTTGCGAAGCCATTTCGCGGAACTGTATGCGACTGATGCCAAACAAACGCATATATCCTTTCGGACGTCCTGTTATTGAACAGCGGTTATGCAGCCGTACACGACTTGAGTTTTTCGGCAATTTTGCAAGACCTGCATAATCGCCTGCTTCTTTCAATGCTTTACGTTTTTCTGCATATTTGGCAACTAATTTTGCTCGCTTCACTTCGCGTGCTTTCATCGATTCTTTAGCCATATTATTGATTCTTTTTTGTATTTTTAAATGGTAATCCGAATTCACGAAGAAGAGCGTATGCTTCTTCATCGTTGCTGGTACTGGTAACAAATGTCATTTCCATCCCGAATATTTTTGTTATTTTATCAAGGTCTATTTCGGGGAATATGATTTGTTCGCGCACTCCCAATGTATAATTTCCTCGTCCGTCAAATTTATCGTGTATTCCCTGAAAGTCGCGGATACGCGGTAATGCTATTGATATTAGCCTGTCAAGAAATTCGTACATTTTGCGACGGCGCAAAGTAACTTTGACTCCTATTGGCATTCCCTTACGTAATTTAAAGTTGGAAATGTCTTTTTTGGATGTACGTACTATTGCTTTTTGTCCTGTGATAGTAGTAAGTTCATTTTGTGCAACTTCTATCAGTTTTTTGTCGGCAACAGCTGCTCCTACTCCTTGATTCACTACTATTTTTTCCAAACGCGGTACTTGCATTATAGATTTGTAACCAAATTCTTTCATAAGTTTCGGTACAATTTCTTCTTTATACTTTTTTTGCAAAGTTATTACGTAGTTTTCAGGAATTACCTGCATTCCGGCGCTATCTTTTTTAGTATCTTTCTTTGCCATTATTTAATCTCCTCGTTTGTTTTTTTAGAGTAACGAACAAGTTTCCCTGTTGATTCGCTAATACGGCGTCCTATCTTTATCGGCTTGCCATCGGCATCTGCAAGTTGCAAATTTGAGATGTGTATGGGCGCTTCTTTTTCGATAATTCCGCCTTGTGTATTTTTTGCGTTTGGTTTTGTGTGTTTTTTTACCATGTTTACGCCTTCAACTATTGCACGTTCCGTTTTAACGAAAACCTGCAATATTTTACCTGTTTTGCCTTTATCCTCACCGGCATTTACGTAAACTACATCGCCTTTTTTTATGTGTAACTTTCTTTTCATTTCAACACATTTTATTATTATAATACCTCCGGAGCTAAAGAAACTATTTTCATATAGTTATCACGCAATTCTCTTGCTACGGGACCAAATATGCGGGTTCCGCGTATTTCGTCCTGATTATTCAGTAATACGCAAGCGTTATCGTCAAAACGTATATAAGAACCGTCAACACGACGTATTTCTTTTTTTGTTCGTACAATTACTGCTTTCGATACTGTGCCTTTTTTAGCATCGCTGCCGGGCATTGCGCTTTTTATTGTAACAACTATTTTGTCGCCTAATGAGGCATAGCGTCTTTTTGTGCCGCCCAATACGCGGATACAAAGCACTTCTTTTGCTCCGCTGTTATCTGCTACCTGTAATCTTGTTTCCTGTTGTATCATAATTACTTAACTTTTTCAATTATTTCTACTAAACGCCAGCATTTTGTTTTGCTCAGCGGGCGTGTTTCCATAATGCGCACTGTATCGCCTTCGCTTGATTCGTTTTTTTCGTCGTGCGCGACAAGTTTTGTTGTCTTATTCACAAATTTTCCGTATATCGGATGTTTTACTTTGCGTTTTACGGCAACTACTATTGTTTTCTCCATTTTGTTGCTGACAACAATTCCTATTCTTTCTTTTCTGAGATTTCTTTCCATAAACGATTATTTTTTCTCGTTAGTTTGTTTTTGTTGCAATACAGTAAGCATTCGTGCTATATTTTTTCGAGACTCTCTGAGTTTAGACGTATTTTCTATCGGAGATATAGCGTGATTCATCTTCATTGTTAAAAGATTAACTCTTTCTGTTTCTATGCGTTCTATCAAGTCATTAATTGACATTTCCCGTATTTCTTCTGTTTTCATATCTTTCAAATTTTATAATGATTCTTCAACATAATCTCTTCTTACAATGAATTTAGTTGCTATCGGAAGTTTTTGCGCTCCCAATCTTAATGCTTCCTTTGCTATTTCCAAAGGCACGCCTTCAGCTTCAAAAATTATTCTACCTGGATTTATTGTTGCCACAAATCCTTCGGGGTTACCTTTACCTTTTCCCATACGCACTTCTGCAGGTTTTTTGGTAATAGGTTTATCAGGAAATACACGAATCCAAATTTGTCCTTCACGTTTCATATAACGAACTATTGCCTGACGTGCAGCTTCCAATTGGCGACCTGTCATCCAACATTCTTCCATTGCTTTAATTCCGAATGATCCGAATGTCAGTTGATTGCCTCTTTGGGCATTTCCTTTCATTTTGCCTTTTTGTTGCCTTCTGTATGTTGTCTTTTTCGGCTGTAACATTTTGTCTCTCCTTTCGCAATAATTTTATTTTTTAGATCTTCTTCCGTTTTCACGTTTAGGTTTTCTGTCATTGCCGCGCTCGTTACGTCCACCGCTAAAACCGCCTCCTGCAGACCCTGTTAATGCTGCTACGCCTACATTTGGCGAGAGGTCGCGTTTTCCGTAAACCAGCCCGTTGCAAATCCATACTTTAATTCCAAGCAAACCTACTTTTGTAAGCGCTTCTGCAAGGGCGTAATCTATATCGGCACGAAAAGTGTGCAATGGAATACGTCCTTCTTTCACAGTTTCGGTACGTGCCATTTCGGCTCCGCCTAAACGTCCTGAAATTTGGATTTTAATACCTTCGGCGCCCATGCGCATTGTTGCTGCAATTGCTGCTTTAAGTGCGCGTCTGTATGGCAATCTGCCTTCTATCTGGCGCGCTATTCCGTTGGCTACAATGACAGCATCAATATCCGGACGTTTTATTTCGAAAATATTGATCTGTATTTCTTTGTTAGTTATTTTCTTTAATTCTTCTTTTAACTTATCTACTTCACTACCTGCCTTTCCGATAATCATTCCCGGTCGTGCGGTATTGATGGTAACAGTGATAAGTTTAAGCGTACGTTCTATAATTATTTTGGATATTCCAGCTTTTGAAAAACGTACATTAAGGTATTTGCGTATTTTTGCATCTTCAACAATTTTTGCCGAAAAATCTTTACCGCCATACCAGTTCGAATCCCATCCGCGAATAATTCCCAATCTGTTTCCTATCGGATTTACTTTTTGTCCCATATTATTTTTCCTCCGCTTTTTTACCCAAAATTATGGTTACGTGGTTTGATCTTTTACGTATTCTGTGTGCGCGTCCTTGTGGTGCAGGTTGAATTCTGCGTAATATTCTTCCTCCATCTACAAATATTTCCTTAACACATAAATTACCGTTTTCCAAGTCTTTTTCGCCTTCATTTTTCGATTCCCAATTTTTAATTGCCGATTTAAGCAATTTTTCAAGACGCAATGATGCTTCTTTTTTGGTATATTTAAGAATATCAAGTGCATGTCCCACTTCTACGCCTCGTATCAAATCTGCGACTAAACGCATTTTACGTGGAGATGTAGGGCAGTTATTGAGTTTCGCATAACTTTTCAATTTTCTTTCTTCTTTAAGCTTTTCAGCCATTAATCTTTTTCTTGCACCCATTATGTTATAAATTTTGGCGTTTCTTATTATTTTCTATTTCCCGCATGTCCCGAAAATTTACGTGTTGGAGCAAACTCTCCGAGTTTGTGTCCTACCATGTTTTCGGTAATATAAACAGGTATAAACTTATTTCCGTTGTGTACGGCTATCGTATGTCCTACAAAGTCAGGAGCAATCATGCTTGCCCGCGACCACGTTTTTATCACTGCCTTTTTATTTGCTTCGTTCATGGCTGTGATTCTTTTTTCTAATTTTGGTTCGATATATGGACCTTTTTTCAGTGATCTACTCATTTTATTCTTTCTCCTTAATTATTTTTTACGACGTTCAAGAATAAACTTCTTTGAGTTTTTCTTAGGATTGCGTGTCTTATAACCTTTTGCAGGTATGCCTTTACGTGAACGAGGATGTCCTCCCGAAGCACGTCCTTCTCCTCCGCCCATTGGGTGGTCAACAGGATTCATTACTACGCCTCTGTTGCGTGGTCTGCGTCCGAGCCAGCGTTTTCTTCCTGCTTTTCCATGCTGTTCAAGATTATGGTCGGCATTCGAGACTGTTCCAATAGTTGCTTTACAAGTAACCAATATCATACGTGTTTCACCCGAAGGTAATTTTATGATTGCATATTTTCCTTCGCGTGCTATAAGTTGAGCATAAGTTCCTGCACTTCGAGCCATTATTGCACCTTGTCCCGGATGAAGTTCGATGTTGTGAACTACCGTTCCAAGTGGAATTTCTGATAGAAACAGTGTATTTCCTATTTCGGGGGCTATGCCTGTGCCTGAATTTATTTTTTGTCCTACTTTCAATCCGTTTGGAGCAATGATATATCGTTTTTCTCCATCGGTGTAAACTACAAGCGCAATACGAGCGCTACGATTAGGATCGTATTCAATGGTTTTCACTGTTGCCTGAATTCCATCTTTTTCGCGTTTAAAATCAACTATTCGATACATGCGTTTGTGTCCGCCACCAAGATAGCGTACTGTCATTTTTCCTTCGTTGTTGCGTCCGCCTGATTTTTTCAAAGGCGCCAACAGCGATTTTTCAGGTTTTGATGCAGTCAAATCATCAAAAGTACCTATTATTTTATGCCTTGTTCCGGGTGTTACCGGTTTAAACTTTCTTACTCCCATAACGCTTATATATTACTGAAAAAGTCAATTTTATCATTTTCTTTCAGAGTTACAAAAGCCTTTTTGTATCTATTTGTTCTACCAGATATAAATCCTGTTTTTGTATAGCGGCTTTTGATTTTACCATGATAGTTGGCTGTGTTAACTTTTTCAACAGATACTTTATATAGCGCTTCAACGGCTTCTTTTATCTGAATTTTGTTAGCTCTACAGTCAACTATAAAACCGTAACGATTTAATTTTTCGCCTTGAATCGTCATTTTTTCGGTTGATAGGGGCTTAATTAATACTTCCATAACTTATTCTATTCCAAATGTTTTGTGTAGTGCATCTACTGTTGTTTCAAGTAAAACAAGTTTAGTTGCATTCATAATATCATAAGTAGATAATTCTGAAACAGTAATTACTTTCATTTTTGCAAGATTGCGAGCCGACAAAAAAAGATTTTTGTTTGGTTCTGAAAGTACCATTAATGTTTTTTGATTATCAAATTTAAGATTACTGCTCAATTTGATAAATTCTTTAGTTTTCGGAACATCAAAATTAATGTTTTCAACTATCATTATTGCATCTTTTTGAGCTTTGTATGTAAGAGCGCTCTTACGAGCGAGTTTCTTAACTTTTTTATTCAATTTAAAGCTATAATCGCGTGGTTTAGGTCCAAAAACACGACCTCCGCCCACGTATATATTTGCTTTAATGCTGCCGTGACGCGCTCCGCCGCCGCCTTTTTGGCGTCCCATTTTCTTTGTGCTGTAAGCAACTTCCCATTTTTCTTTTGTTTTATGCGTTCCTTGCCGTTGATTTGCAAGATATTGCTTAACATCAAGATATATTGCATGGTCGTTGGGTTCGATACCGAAAACAGTATCATCAAGCATTGCTGTTTTTGCTGTTTGAGAGCCGTTAATATCGTAAATTGCTAATTCCATTTTCTTAATCCTCAATTATTAAATATGAACCTTTGGCTCCCGGTATAGAGCCTTTCACTAACAACAAGTTACTTTCCGGTATAACCTTTAAAATTCTCAGGTTTAATACTTTAACTTTATCACCGCCCATTCTTCCGGCAAGACGTTTGCCTTTAAATACGCGCGAAGGATATGACGATGCTCCCATTGAACCGGGCGCTCGCAAACGATTATGCTGTCCGTGTGTTTGTCCTCCAACACCTTGAAATCCGTGGCGTTTCACTACGCCTTGAAATCCTTTCCCTTTTGAGACTCCTGTAACATCCACCCAAGTGTCTTCCGCGAAATCGGCAACTGTAACAATATCGCCGAGCAGTAACTCTCTGTTGAACGTTTTTGCAACTTCTGCCACTTTATATTTCGGTGCAGAATTTGCCTTTTTGAAATGTCCCAAAAGGCAATTGTTGGTGCGTTTTTCTTTTTTATTGTCATAGGCAAGCTGAACAGATTCGTAGCCATCTACTTCAACTGTTTTTACTTGCGTAACAACACATGGACCAGCTTCAATTACGGTACAGGGAATATTCTTCCCTTCCGCATCAAAAACGGATGTCATTCCGATATTTTTTCCAATAATTCCTGGCATGTTTATTTAATTTTTAATTAATTCAAACCTACTTGTTTACTCTTCGCAAACTTTTGTAAGTATTTGTTATTATTATATTTATTAATTTATATTTTAATTCTCGTCATTACTTTTTTCACTGTTGAAAAAAATCACACTTTGATTTCTACTTCTACTCCGCTTGGCAGTTCAAGTTTCATAAGTGCATCAACCGTTTTGGGCGTAGAACTGTAAATATCCAGCAAACGTTTGAATGCACACAGTTGGAACTGTTCGCGTGCTTTTTTATTTACAAAAGTGGCACGGTTTACCGTAAATATCTTCTTTTGTGTAGGCAATGGTATAGGACCGCTTACAATTGCTCCTGTTAACTTAACTGTTTTTACGATTTTCTCTGCTGATTTATCAACAAGAGAGTGATCGAATGATTTGAGTTTTATTCTTATTTTTTGACTCATTATTAAACTGTTTAAAATTTCATTTTAACTTATTCAGGTTTTATATTTTATTCATCATTTTCAATTTTTTTGCCTGCCGCTTTTTCAATTACTGTTTTTGCGATACTTGCAGGCACTTCGTCGTAATGAGAAAATTCCATTGTTGATGTTGCGCGTCCTGATGTAATTGTACGTAACACAGTTACATATCCGAACTGTTCCGACAACGGAACTTTTGCTTTCACTATTTGAGCGTTTCCTTTGGCTTCCGTTCCTACAATAATTCCCCTGCGGCGATTAAGGTCGCCAATTACATCGCCCATATAGTCATCAGGAGTAACTACTTCCAACGACATTATCGGCTCCATTAAAACAGGATCCGCTTTAATTGCCGCATGACGAAACGCCGTACGTGCGCATATTTCAAAAGAAAGCGAGTCGGAATCAACAGGATGGAATGAACCATCCTTTAATTCTATTTTCATGCTTTCTATTTCGTAACCTGCAAGTGGTCCGTTTACCATTGCAGCTTTAAATCCTTTTTCTACCGATGGAATATATTCTCGTGGAATGTTTCCGCCTTTTACGCTGTCAATAAATTGTAAGCCTGTGATTTCTTTATTGTCAACAGGTCCTATTGTTACTATAATATCGGCAAATTTACCTCTACCACCGGTCTGTTTTTTAAATACTTCTCGATGTTCGTATGTTTTGCGTAAAGCTTCTTTATAATTAACTTGCGGCGCTCCCTGATTAATTTCAACGCCAAATTCGCGTTTCAATCTGTCAACAATTATTTCCAAATGAAGTTCTCCCATTCCGCTAATAATTGTTTGACCGTTGTCTTCGTCTGTCTTTACTGTAAACGTAGGATCTTCTTCGGCAAGTTTTCCAAGTGCAATGCCTAATTTATCAAGATCTTTTTGTGTTTTGGGTTCTATTGCCAAACCTATAACAGGATCGGGGAATGTCATTGATTCCAATGATATCAGATGCTTTTCATCGCAAATGGTATCTCCTGTACGTAAATCCTTAAAGCCTACGCATGCGCAAATATCTCCCGCTTCGACAAATTCAATAGGATTTTGTTTGTTTGAATGCATTTGATACAAGCGGGCAACTCGTTCTTTTCGTTGTGAACGACTATTGAAAACATAACTTCCTGCATCTATGCGTCCTGAATATACTCTGATAAATGCCAATCGTCCCACATAAGGATCGGTTGCTATTTTGAACACCAATGCACAAAACGGTTCTTTTACATCCGATTTGCGCACTACTTCTTTATTGTCTTCATCAATACCAAAAACTTCGCCTTTATCCAAAGGATTTGGCAAATAGCGAATTATCGCATCAAGTAAATACTGTACTCCTTTATTTTTAAATGATGAACCGCACATTACAGGTACAACTTTCATTGCTATTGTTGCCTTGCGTAATGTTTCAACAATTTCTTCTTCCGAAATGGAATCCGGATCATCAAAAAACTTTTCAAGAAGTTCATCATTAAACTCCGCTATTGATTCTATAAGTTTTTCACGTGCGGCAGCGACTTCTTCCTGCATATCAGCAGGTACTTCTTCAATAACAAAATTATGCGTTACTGTTTTATCGTCAAAAAATATGTATGCTTTATTTGTTATAAGATCCACAACGCCTTTGAATAATTCTTCCGCTCCTATGGGTAATACTATGGGAACAGGATTTGCCCCAAGTTTGTCTTTCATTTGTTGAACTACGCTTATAAAATCGGCTCCTATTCTGTCCATTTTATTTACGTAAGCTATACGCGGAACTCTATATTTTTCGGCTTGACGCCATACTGTTTCCGACTGAGGTTCAACACCGCCGACAGCACAAAATGTAGCAACTGTTCCATCCAGTACGCGCAACGAACGTTCTACCTCTACGGTAAAATCAACGTGTCCGGGCGTATCTATAAGGTTTATCTGGTATGTTTTATCTGCATAATTCCAAAAAGTTGTAGTTGCTGCAGACGTGATGGTGATACCGCGTTCCTGCTCCTGTACCATCCAGTCCATAGTGGCGGCTCCGTCATGTACTTCGCCAATTCGATGCGTTTTGCCTGTATAAAATAAAATACGCTCTGATGTAGTTGTTTTTCCTGCATCAATATGCGCCATAATTCCTATATTCCTTGTATATTTTAAATCTCTTACTGCCATTTATTTTCGTTTATTCTCAATCTTGCGGAATTAAAATTTGAAATGTGCAAATGCCTTATTTGCTTCCGCCATTCTATGCATGTCTTCTTTACGTTTGAATGCTCCGCCTTCCTGATTGTAAGCCGCTATTATTTCGGCGCACAATTTTTCTGCCATTGAGCGTCCCGAACGTTTACGTGCAAATACAGTCAGATTTTTCATGCTGATTAATATTTTTCTTTCGGGTCTCACCTCAACGGGTACTTGAAAGTTAGCTCCGCCAATACGTTTACTTTTAACCTCAACTTGAGGCGTAACGTTTTCAAGCGCTTTTTTCCAAACATCAAGAGGAGCCTTGTCAGAATCTTTCATCTTCTCGCCTATCATATCTATGGCATCATAGAATATTTTATAGGCAATACTCTTCTTTCCCTGAAACATTAAACCATTTACAAATCTGGTAACTAATGCGTCACCGAATTTGGGGTCGGGAAGCAGAATCCTCTTTTTAGGCTTCGATTTTCTCATTTGTTTTTAATTTTTTACTTTTTTATTTTTTAATTAACCGAATAACTATTTCGTTTTCGTTGTTTATTATTTTTTCTTAGGACGTTTGGTTCCGTATTTTGAACGTCTTTGATTACGTCCTTCTACTCCTGCAGCATCAAGCGCTCCGCGAACAAGGTGATAACGCACACCCGGAAGATCTTTAACACGTCCGCCGCGAACAAGAACTATTGAGTGTTCCTGCAAATTATGTCCTTCACCCGGAATATAAGCGTTTACTTCTTTTCCGTTGGTTAACCTTACACGCGCTACTTTACGCATTGCCGAGTTAGGTTTTTTAGGCGTTGTTGTGTAAACACGTACACATACGCCTCTACGTTGAGGACATGCGTCTAATGACGGTGCTTTACTGCTGTTTTCTGCCTGCAAGCGTCCTTTTCTTACTAATTGTTGAATTGTTGGCATAAATTACTGTTATTCAAATATATTATATTTATCTTTCCTCTAAAATGGGTTGCAAAGGTAAATCATTTTTTTAATATGGCAAATATTTATCAATATTTTTTTGATGTATATAGAGTGATTTTACAGCATAAAAAGTTAAATTTTCTTAAAATGAGGTTTTATTTTGCTAAAACAGCTGCAGTAGAACAAAAAATCAGAATATCCCACTGTTAATTTTTATGAAGAAATCAAAATTTAACACAGAAAAAACATAAATTAAAAGTCTGTTACGATTCAATTTCGATGCTTATTTCAGTTCCCTTTCTTGGCAACGAGTAAATATTCATTTTTCCATTATACGTGGCTACGCGCATGCGTACATTTTCAAGACCCGAACCTTTTTTCACTTTTTCAGGATCGAAACCTGTTCCGTCGTCATGTACTGAAAGCGCAATCAAGCCGTTTTCTATCACCAGCTGTACGTTGATGTTTGCAGCGTTTGCATGTTTTACCGCATTATTTATCAATTCATAGGCACAACGGTATATCAGTATTTTAAGGCTATTATCAAGACCTGTATCATCGCCAAAGAAACAGAAATGTGCGCTGTGTATTGCACGGCAAAAGTCTTCAAGTGAAACTTTCAAACCGTAACGCATCAGCGATTCGGGCATTATGTGATGTGCGACGCGCCGAAGTTCGTCAATTGACTGGTCTAACATGTTCATTGCATTATTGAAATGGTCAATGTCAAAGTTATCAAGCGCCGAATATCCATGCATATCTTTAAGGTTCATTTTTATTACAGACAACATTCCTCCAAGTCCGTCGTGCAAGTCTCGTGCAAGACGCGAACGTTCGGCGACTTCGCCTTCGATGATTGCCTGCGAAGCGACAAGTTGCTTTTCCTGTTCAAGTTGTTTGATTTTTTGTTCGGCTATTTCTCGTTCCTGTTCTGCCTGTTTGCGTTTTTGCAAGTTAAGTTTATGACGGTAAAACAATATTATGAAAGCAAGCAACGCCGCCACAACACTTATAATAATAATCCATGTGTACAGTGTTTTTTCCTGTTCGAGAGCGGCGATTTTTATTTCTTTTTTTTCAGTTTCGTATTTTACTTCCATCTCCGATAAAGAATTATGAAGATTTTTATCACTCTGTTTTAACATGATGTCATTAAACTTATTGAAAAACTTTTCTGCTTTTTCTTTATTTCCAAGATGAATATTGGCTAATACAATATTAGCAATAACATTATTTTCAACATCGCTGCCTATGTCAACAGAATCATTTTCCCATGCTTTGGATGCCCATTCTTCGCATAATTTCCATTGATTTTGTTCCTTATAAATATTTGAAATGGTTTTTAATGCACCGGAAACCATCATCAAATAACCGGATTCTTCTGCTATTTTTAAACTTTCAACAGCATATTGCATTGACAGTTCATAATCCGGCTGATCTTTTGTAAGATAAATCTGAGCCATTGACTGAAGAGCTGCCGATATGCTTGATTTAAGATGAAGATATCTGCTGATATCAAGTGCATTCTGTGTATATTTTAACGCTTTATCAAAATCTTTTTTCTCTTGGTATATTATTCCCAAATAATAATTGGGATTAATCTTTAATCTATTATATTGCAACTCTTCGGCGAGCGTTAAAGCCTGCTCAAAGTAATAAATTGCCTTATCATAATTTTTCATATTTACATGAATAGTTCCGATATTGCCTAATGGATATATGCTTGAACTTTTGTTTTCCATGTTTTCAGATATTCGTAGTGCATTCATAAAATAATCTAACGCCAAAACATATTGCTTTTGTTGAAAATAGAGAGCGCCAAAACTCAAATATACTTGACCTTCTCGCTCCATATCATTACTTCTTATTGCAAGAGCAAGCGCTTTTTCATAAAAAATGATGGCCGAATCATTTTTAAAATTAGTCTCATAATAAAAACCCGTCAATTCATTAAACAAAGATAAACTATGAATATCATTCTCTTTTTCTGCAAGGATTAATCCTTTTTGAGAATATTCCATTAATTTACTTAAATCAGAATTTCCAAAAAACACACATAACTTCCTATATATATCCAACTGTTCTTTGTGTGTCAACTTCTGTGTTTCAAGAATATTTACGAGCGAATCAACATCGCTTTGCGCTCTTATATTGCAGGCAAGCAACACCGTCAGGCAAATGAGGACTATCTTTTTCATTGTTTGGGATTGAAATAAAGTTTAAAATAATTACTGTTTTTTGTACAAAAATACAGTTTTTTTTGATTCATGCTATATCCAAAATTTTATTTTCAAAAGTAAGAGCGATTTAATTTGAGTCTGTAATTTTATCGTAATATTGCTCCTGTTTGTGTTGCAAAGGCGTTAAGAAGATTTTGCATTATGCGTTCGATTTGTGTGTCTGTCAAAGTTTTATCTTCGTCCTGCAATACAAAACTCAAAGCATACTGTTTTTTCCCATAAGGTAAATTTTCACCTTCATACACATCAAACAGTGTAACATTTTTGAGAAATTTTTTTTCCGTTGCACGGGCAATATCATAAAGTTGTTTATAAGTTACGTTTTTATCAACCACAAGGGCAAAATCTCTGCGAACTTCGGGAAATTTGGATAATTCCTTATATACAACTGCATAATTTTTGAGATGTTTCATCAATTGCGCCCAATAAATTTCCGCAACAAAAACATCCTGTTTTACATTGCATCTTTCGCGAATATTTTTATCTATAATGCCGATCGTTAAAATGGTTTTGCCGTTTTTAAGCATGTAACTCAATCCTTCGCCCGAAAACGGATTTGTGTTAATTGTCGTTTGTAACTCGTTAATATTTATGCCCAAACGCAAAAATAAACGTTCAACTGTTTTTTTCAGTGTGAAAAATGTAGATTTTTCAAATCCGCCATTCCACGAAAGCTGTGTATTTGCGCCTGTTACAAAAATTGAAAGGCGATAATCTTCACGATAGCTTTTTAATGTTTTATCGGCATTGTCATGATTGTACGCATAGATATTTCCAAATTCGTAAAGTTTCAAATCGCTGTTTTTGCGGTTTGAGTTATAAGTAATAGCCTCGAGACCGTTAAACATAAGTGTTTGACGCATCACATTCAATTCGGTGCTTAGCGGATTTAATATTTTCACCAGACTTTTTGTGTCAAAGTTTTTCAAATTTTCATAATATGATATTGATGTTAATGAATTTGACATAATTTCGGTAAAGCCGTTGTTTGACAAAAAATCAGCAACCGCATTTACTGTTTCTTCATTGTCCGGTTTCGGCTGATACGAAAGAGAAGAACGCAGTTCCAATGGCAAATCCACATTATTATAACTGTAAATTCGGAGAATTTCTTCAATCACATCACATTCGCGCGTAACATCTGTTCTGTACGGCGGAACTTCCACAAAAAGCGTATCTCCATTTTCGCCTGTTATTCTGATTTCAAGAGATTCAAGTATGGTTTTTATTTTGTCGCAAGCAATTTTTTGACCTGTAAGTCTTTCAATATTTTTATACGATAAGTTTATAGCGCACGGTTCAAATGTTTTGAAAGAAATATCTTTGATTTCCGATGAAATTTTGCCTTTTGTAATTTCTCTGAACAGTAATGCTGCGCGGCGAATTGCATAAGGTATGATATTCGGGTCTGTTCCACGTTCGTAAAGAAACGAAGCATCGGTATGCAAACCGTGTCGCCGTGCTGTTTTTCTAATCCATACGGGATTAAAATAAGCACATTCAAGAAATATATTTTTTGTTTCGTTTGAGATTCCAGAATCCAGCCCGCCGAATACGCCTGCAATACACATGGGATGCGTTGCACTGCAAATCATTAAATCGTTGCTGTCGAGTTTGCGTTCAATACCATCCAAAGTTGTGAAAGATGCATCTTGTTCACAGGTTTTTATTATAATTTTTTTGCCGTCTATCTTGTCTGCATCAAAGGCATGCAAAGGTTGACCGAGTTCGTGAACAATAAAATTCGTAATATCTACCGCATTGTTTTTCGGATTTATCCCTATTGATTTCAACCGTTTTTGCAGCCATTCGGGCGAAGGCGCAATATGAATATCGGAAATTGTTATTCCAGCATAACGCGGACATGCATCTGCATTTTCTACCACTATTTCGCAAGTGTTGTTGGTATTGTCAATACTAAAATCATCAGTTTCCGGAAGTTTCAATACTGCATTGCTTCCATTTGATTTCATGTAAGCAGCCAAATCGCGGGCAACGCCGTAATGTGAAGCCGCGTCAATACGGTTTGGAGTCAATCCTATTTCAAAAACATAATCGTTTTCAATTTCAAAAATTTTATTAATCGGCGTTCCTTCCGCAGCGTCCGTATCAATTACCATAATGCCGGAATGGTCGTTTCCAATGCCGAGTTCGTCTTCAGCGCAAATCATTCCGAATGATTCGACTCCACGAATTTTAGACCGCCTGATTTTTATTTCTTCTCCTGATGAAAAATAAAGCGTAGTACCCACTATGGCAACAGCAACTTTCTGTCCTGCCGCAACATTAGGCGCTCCGCAAACAATTTGCAGAGGCTGTTCGCCGCCGATGTTTACTGTTGTTATGTGCAAATGGTCTGAATCAGGATGTTTTTCGCAGGTAAGCACTCTCCCAAGAACCACGCCAGCAAGCCCGCCTTTAACGGCTTCATGAACTTCGACCGATTCAACTTCGAGACCAATATTTGTCAGTATTTCGGCGATTTGTTCATGTGTTTCGCTGAAATTCAGATAATCTTTCAACCAGTTATAAGAAATTGTCATAATATCGTAATTTTCGATTGTTTTAAAAATATCTGCAAAGGTAATGTAATTTTATAAATTTTAATATATGCTGATATTAATTTTCTTATTAACAAATGATTAAAAATCATTAAACTTCTTCAAAAAACAGTTTAACAAGCCGAAGCAGCCCGTCATTGCGAGCGTAGCGAAGCAATCCAGACACTTATTATTAATATTCTGGATTGCTTCGTTGTTATCTATGCTCACTCCTCGCAATGACGGGCTGCATTATAAAATATCTTTC
>JAIRRX010000114.1 GCA_031255755.1 Prevotellaceae bacterium
TATTTCCCGAATAAGTCTAATACAAAAAAAGCGATTACACCTGAAAAGATATAATCGCTTTTTATAAATAAAGCAATTAAACTAAACTGCAAACAGATTATTCGTCAATTCTGCCGGGATATGTTTTTAATGCCTGTTCAAGACATTTTATTGCATTTTTCAAATCTTCGATTTTCAACACGTATGCAATACGAACTTCGTTTTTGCCCATTTCGGCGCTTGCATAAAAACCTGTAGCAGGCGCAACCATTACTGTCTGTTTTTCATATTCAAATTCTTCGAGCAGCCAGCGGGCAAATTTATCAGAATCGTCAACAGGTAATTTTACAACGGTATAAAATGCACCTTTCGGTTTTGGACAATACACTCCGTCAATTTTGTTGAGGGCTTCAACCATATAATTTCGCCGCATAATATATTCATTGTAAACATCGGTAAAATAATCTGCCGGCGTTTCGAGCGCCGCTTTGGCTGCAATTTGCCCATAAAATGGCGGACATAACCGAGCCTGAGCAAAGCGCAGAGCAGCATCAATAACATCTTTGTTTTTGGAAATCAATGCGCCTGTTCGCACTCCGCACATGCTGTATCGTTTTGAAACAGAATCAATAAGTACAACATTTTGCTCTATGCCTTTAAGCGTCATACAGGAAATGTGTGAATTTCCATCATAGCAAAATTCGCGATAAACTTCGTCTGCAAAAAGATACAAATCGTATTTCAAAACTAATTGTCTTAACGATTCAAGTTCAGCAGCCGAATAAAGATAACCAGTAGGATTGTTCGGGTTACAAATTATTATTGCTTTTGTTCGCGGAGTTATGATTTTTTCAAATTCGCTTATTGCAGGAAGTGCAAAATCATTTGCAATGGTGGTTTTTATCGGCAATACTTTTATTCCTGCCTGAAGCGCAAAAGCGTTATAATTGGTATAAAACGGTTCGGGAATAATGATTTCATCATTTTCATTCAAACACGCCATCATTGCGATGGTTATTGCTTCCGAGCCGCCGGCTGTGATAATCATATCATTTTCGTCGATGTCAATACCGATATTTCGGTAATATTTTGCAAGACCCTTGCGATAAGATTCATTTCCTGCCGAATGACTGTATTCTATGACTTTTACATCATATTTTTTGACGGCTTCCAAAGCTAATGGCGGCGTAATAATATCGGGCTGTCCGATATTCAAATGATAAACTTTTATTCCGCGTTTTTTTGCAGCTTCCGCATACGGAACTAATTTGCGAATTGGTGAAGCAGGCATTGATTTGCCTTTTTCTGATATTCTTGGCATAATTTATTTATATTTTTAATTAAAGTAACTTATATGTTATATTTGCCCGCAAAAGTACTAAAATTTGAATAATAACTGAATATACAAATAATAATTGTTTTGCTTCTAATATAATATTTATCATCAATCACTGTTTGTAAGTAAGTGTTATTTAATGTTTTATTCAATTTATACAAGTTTGATTTTTATGTAATTTTTATGATTTTTTTTCGAGATTTTTGGAATAAATCAATTTGTTTTAAGGTGCGACCGACCAATATTTGCCTGTTCTGTTCATAGAATATTATGTTTGGCTTATGCCGATCGATAGGCAATTTATGAAGTTTTGATATTTGTTGCGTATAATTTTGTTTTATTTTTGCATGTCTTTTTATTTGAGATGAAGTTAAATATAACCATAATCAAAAGTAGAAACGACAAACAGCATAATGTTTGTAACCGCCTATTTTAAAAATATTTTACAAAAAAGTAAAAATATATTTGTAATTTTGAAAAAAGTTGTATCTTTGCACTTCCAAAATTTTAGGGTTTCTCTTTTTTTGAGAAATAAGCCTCTTTAGCTCAGCTGGCCAGAGCACGTGATTTGTAATCTCGGGGTCGTTGGTTCGAATCCGACAAGAGGCTCGAAATCTGAAAATTGATAATAAAAATCAATAGTTTGAAATCAATTATCAGTTTAGCAGGGAGAATACCAGAGTGGCCAAATGGGGCAGACTGTAAATCTGCTGGCGTACGCCTTCGGTGGTTCGAATCCATCTTCTCCCACATAATTTGCGGAAGTAGCTCAGTTGGTAGAGCATTAGCCTTCCAAGCTAAGGGTCGCGAGTTCGAACCTCGTCTTCCGCTCAAACTTAATAAGTTCCGAGTCTGGAATCAGGATTGTCGGAGTTTATTGTTGTATTTTATAGTTGCTGTCTTTGTTAGGATAAATATAATGCAAGAATGTGACATGCCAGCGTAGCTCAGAGGTAGAGCACTTCCTTGGTAAGGAAGGGGTCGCGAGTTCAATTCTCGCCGCCGGCTCTAAACTCGGAAAACAGGTTAAGGTTTTGCAAAGAGTGATGAAAAGACTAAACAAAATTATAAAGATAAAAAATAAAGAAAATTGTATTAATAATATTTTTAACGTTAAAAAAAATAAAAAATTATGGCAAAAGAAAAATTCGACAGATCGAAACCGCACGTTAACGTTGGTACGATAGGTCACGTTGACCACGGTAAGACAACACTTACCGCTGCTATTACAATGGTATTGGCAAAAAAAGGTCTTTCAGAAGTAAAAACATTCGACCAAATTGACAATGCTCCGGAAGAAAAAGAACGTGGTATTACAATCAATACAGCTCACGTTGAATATCAAACAGCAACACGTCACTACGCACACGTTGACTGTCCGGGACATGCCGACTATGTGAAAAACATGGTAACAGGTGCAGCTCAAATGGACGGCGCTATCCTGGTTGTTGCAGCAACGGATGGTCCTATGCCTCAGACAAACGAACACGTACTTTTGGCGCGTCAGGTAAACGTTCCTAAAATTGTTGTGTTTTTGAACAAATGTGACATGGTGGACGATCCTGAAATGTTAGACCTTGTAGAAATGGAAGTTCGCGATTTGCTGAACAGAAATAATTTTGATGGCGATAACGCTCCTGTTATTCGTGGTTCTGCACTTGGCGCATTAAACGGCGAAGCGCAATGGGAAGAAAAAGTTATGGAACTTATGGATTCTGTTGATACATATATTCCTATTCCTGTTCGCGACAACGAAAAACCGTTCCTTATGCCTGTTGAAGACGTGTTCTCAATTACTGGACGCGGAACAGTTGCAACAGGTCGTATTGAAACAGGTATTATTAAGATAGGCGATGAAATGGAAATTATCGGACTTGGCGAAAAACCGAGAAAGACGACATGTACAGGAGTAGAAATGTTCCGTAAGTTGCTTGATTCGGGTGAAGCCGGTGATAATGTAGGTTTGTTGCTTCGCGGTATTGACAAAAAAGAAGTAAAACGCGGACAGGTAATTGCAAAACCGGGTTCAATTACTCCTCACACATTGTTTGAAGCAGAAATTTACGTGTTGAAGAAAGAAGAAGGCGGACGCCACACACCTTTCCACAACAAATATCGTCCTCAATTCTACCTGCGTACTCTTGATGTAACAGGTGAAGTACAACTTCCCGCAGGAGTAGAAATGGTAATGCCGGGCGATAACGTAACTATTAATGTTAAGTTGATTTATCCTGTTGCTATAAACCAGGGATTACGCTTTGCTATTCGCGAAGGCGGACGTACGGTTGGCGCAGGTCAAATCACTAAAATACTGGATTAATTAATAAAACCTTCGGCTGTAAATTTATAGTCGAAGTTTTAGGGGTGTAGTTCAAGGGCAGAATAGCGGTCTCCAAAACCGTAGATGGGAGTTCGAATCTCTCCACCCCTGCAAATTGTTAAGAGTTACGACTTAATGATTTAGATTTAATAACAGGTAAGCAATTGGCGGCTTCCACACCAAATGTTTGCAAATAAAAATTATTAAAATGATGAAGAAAATTAAGACATATCTGAAAAATGCCTATGTCGAGCTTGTGAATAAAGTTTCATGGCCAACGTGGAGAGAGCTACAGAGCAGTGCATTGTTAGTGATGCTTGCTTCGTTGATTTTTGCGATTGTTATTTTCGGGATGGATCTTTGTCTCGAAAATGTTATGAAGTTTATTTATAAGAATTTATAATTTTATAAAACAGAAAAATTAACATGAACGAACCTGTAAAAAAATGGTATGTTCTTAGGGCTGCAGGCGGGAAAGAAAAGAAAGCGAAAGAATATATAGAAAACGAAAAACGTTTGAAAGGATATGTTTCGCAAGTACTTATTCCGACAGAAAAGATTTATCAAATAAAAAACGGTAAAAAAATTCTGAAGGAACGGGTATTCTACCCCGGATATGTTTTAGTTGAAGTTGTTCTTTCCGGCGAAGTACAGCATATATTGCGTAATATTCCGCACGTTTCGGGGTTTCTTACCGAAAAAAAAGGAGGCGATCCCATTCCGTTGCGTGAAAATGAAGTTAACAGAATATTAGGGCGAGTAGATGAAATGGCTTTGGACGGAGAAGAAATAATAATACCTTTTGTAGTTGGCGAACCTGTTAAAGTTACGGATGGACCTTTTAACGGATTTTCCGGCACTATAGAAGAAGTAAATGAAGATACGAAAAAACTTGTTGTGATGGTAAGAATCTTCGGACGACAAACACCACTTCAATTAGACTTCGTACAGGTACAAAAAGAATAATTAATAAAGTATTTTGAAATGGCAAAAGAAATTGCTGGACTAATAAAATTACAAATAAAAGGAGGCGCGGCAAATCCGTCGCCACCCGTGGGTCCTGCGTTAGGTTCTAAAGGCGTAAACATAATGGAGTTTTGCAAGCAATTTAATGCAAAAACTCAAGATAGGGCAGGTAAAGTATTACCCGTCATTATTACTGTTTATACCGATAAGTCATTTGATTTTATTGTAAAACAGCCACCTGTTGCAGTACAGTTAAAAGAAGCTGCAAAAATACAGTCGGGTTCAGCCGAACCTAACCGTAATAAAGTGGCAAAAATTACATGGGATCAAGTGAAGGCAATTGCCGAAAGCAAGATGCCTGATTTAAATGCATTCACCATTGCATCGGCAATGCGAATGGTAGCAGGAACAGCAAGAAGTATGGGTATTACCGTAACAGGTGATATTCCTGCCGAGTTAAACTAAAAATTTCATGTGGAATGAGTAAGCTTACAAAAAATCAAAAAGCAGCCGATGCTAAGATAGAAGCAGATAAAAGCTACAAATTAATTGAAGCAGCAAAAATGTTAAAAGAAATATCTTATACAAAATTTGATGCATCAGTAGATTTGGATGTTCGTCTTGGCGTTGACCCTCGTAAAGCAAATCAGATGGTCAGAGGCGTTGTAACACTCCCGCATGGTACGGGAAAAACGGTGAGAGTACTTGCCCTTGTTACCCCCGATAAAGAAACAGAAGCAAAAGAAGCAGGAGCCGAATATGTTGGTCTTGACGAATTCATCGAAAAGATTAAAAGCGGCTGGACAGATATTGATGTTATTATCTGTACTCCAAGCGTAATGGCAAAAGTAGGATCTCTCGGACGCATTCTCGGACCACGGGGACTAATGCCTAATCCTAAAACCGGAACGGTAACAATGGAAGTAGGCAAGGCAATTAAAGAAGTTAAAGCAGGTAAAATTGATTTTAAGGTTGATAAGTTCGGTATCATACATGCATCGGTAGCAAAAGTATCTTTTAGCCCTGAAGCTATAGCAGAAAATGCAAAAGAACTTTTAGACACTATTGTAAAATTGAAACCGCAAGCCACAAAAGGTACATACGTAAAAAGCGTGTACCTCTCATCAACAATGAGTCGCGGCTTGGCTATTGATCCTAAAACAATAAGTAACGCAAATTAAACTGTCAGATTATGAGAAAAGAAGAAAAAAACGCGTTAGTTGATGGATTAGTTAGTGAGTTAAATAAAGCTCCTAATTTTTATGTTACTGATATTTCGGGTTTGAATGCTGAAAATACATCCAAACTGCGTAGATTGTGTTTTGAGAAAAACATTAAACTTATAGTAACAAAAAACACACTGCTTAAAAAAGCTTTGGAACAAAAAGATTTTCCTGAAACAGATTTATATTCAATACTGCAAGGACCAACATCAATAATGATAACCGAAATGCCAAACGCACCGGCTAAATTGATTGAAAAATTTGGCAAAAAGTATGGCAAACCGGTATTGAAAGGCGCTTACGTACAAGAATGTCTGTTTATAGGCGAAAATAATCTTGATGCATTGATACACATCAAATCTCGTGAAGAACTTATTGGCGAGATTGTTGGAATGTTACAGTCACCGGCGAAAAATGTTATTTCGGCATTGCAGTCAGCCGGCGGTAAATTAGCAGGCATTGTGAAAACATTGTCTGAAAAATCAGAATAAAAACAAAAAAAGGAAATTATTAATATTTATAAAAAAAAATTAAAATGGCAGATATTAAAAAATTTGCAGAAGAGTTAGTAAATCTATCTGTTAAAGAAGTTCAAGAACTTGCAAACATTTTGAAAGAAGAATACGGTATAGAACCGGCAGCAGCAGCCGTTGCAGTTGCTGCACCTGTTGCTGCAGGCGGCGATGCTCCTGTTGCAGAACAAACAGAATTTGACGTAATCTTGAAATCAGCCGGACAGGCAAAACTTCAAATCATAAAACTTGTAAAAGATATTACAGGTCTTGCTTTGAAAGAAGCCAAAGAGTTGGTTGATGCTGCGCCAAAAGCAATTAAAGAAAAAATTGCCAAAGGCGATGCTGAACAAATTAAAAGTCAATTAGAAGAAGCAGGCGGGGAAGTTGAAATTAAATAAACTTAACCTCCGCTTGTCGGAATCCTATTTTAGGTTTAGAACCTTGCAAAAGGGTTCTAAGCCTTTTTGTCATTAAAAAGTTTTGAAAAAATTTCAAAAAAATGCCTTATAATAAAACAAACAGAATAAATTTCGCATCGTCGAAAGTTCAATTTCCATATCCTGATTTTTTGGAAATTCAATTAAAATCTTTTAAAGATTTTTTTCAACTTGAAACAACAGCCGAAAACAGGAGGAATGAAGGGCTTTTTAAAGTCTTTCAGGATAATTTTCCAATAACAGATACTCGAAACAACTTTGTTTTGGAGTTTATTGATTATTTTATCGACCCTCCTCGTTATACAATAGAAGAATGTCTTGACAGAGGTTTGACTTACAGCGTTCCGCTGAAAGCAAAACTTAAACTGTACTGCACAGATACCGAACATGAAGATTTTGATACGGTAATACAGGACGTATATCTTGGAATGATTCCTTACATGACATCGCAAGGAACATTTGTGATAAACGGCGCTGAACGTGTTGTCGTTTCTCAATTACACCGTTCACCGGGAATGTTCTTCGGTCAAAGCATTCATGCAAACGGAACAAAATTATATTCTGCAAGAATCATCCCGTTCAAAGGTTCGTGGATTGAATTTGCTACCGATATAAATAATGTGATGTATGCATATATTGACCGCAAAAAGAAACTTCCGGTAACAACTTTGTTGCGTGCCATAGGTTTTGAATCGGATAAAGATATTCTTGAAATATTTGATCTTGCAGACGAAATAGAAGTAACGCCCGCAAATATCGAACAGGTAGTCGGTCGCCGACTGGTTGCGCGTGTACTTAAATCGTGGGTAGAAGATTTTGTTGATGAAGATACAGGCGAAGTCGTATCCATCGAACGTAACGAAGTAGTTATTGACCGCGAAACAATAATAGAACAAAAACATGTAGAAGCTATTATTGAATCTGGAACAAAATCAATACTTGTACATAAAGAAACCGTAAATTCGAGCGATTATGCGATAATACACAATACATTACAAAAAGATCCGTGCAACTCGGAAAAAGATGCGGTAACTTACGTTTATCGTCAGTTACGAAGTTCCGAACCACCCGATGAAGCAACGGCTCGAGATGTTATTGACAAACTGTTTTTCTCTGATAAACGTTACGATTTGGGAGATGTAGGACGTTTCCGAATAAACAGAAAATTGAATCTTAACATTTCTCCTGAAATTAGGGTTCTTACTCGTGCTGACATTATTGCGATTATAAAATATCTTATACAACTTATAAACTCTAAGGCAGATGTTGACGATATTGACCATTTGAGCAATCGAAGAGTACGTACTGTAGGTGAACAACTTGCAAATCAGTTTAGTATTGGTTTGGCTCGCATGGCTCGAACAATCAGAGAAAGAATGAACGTGCGCGATAATGAAGTGTTTACTCCAATAGACCTGATAAACGCAAAAACTCTATCATCGGTTATCAATTCCTTTTTTGGGACAAACCAACTTTCGCAGTTTATGGATCAAACAAATCCATTGGCAGAGATGACGCACAAACGGCGTTTGTCGGCTCTTGGTCCCGGCGGACTTTCACGCGAACGCGCAGGATTTGAAGTCCGAGATGTACACTATACGCATTACGGTCGTTTATGTCCTATCGAAACTCCAGAAGGTCCGAATATAGGTTTGATATCATCACTTTGCGTTTATGCGAAAATAAACAATCTCGGATTTATCGAAACTCCATATAGAGATGTAATTGAAGGTAAAGTGGATTTGGATAATTCACACGTAAAATATTATAGTGCCGAAGATGAAGAAACCAAAACAATAGCACAAGCCAATGCAAAATTAAATGAAGATGGTTTATTTGCCGAAAATCGTGTAAAATCTCGTGTCGAAGCGGATTTTCCATTGGCTACGCATGATAAAATAGATTTGATGGACGTTGCTCCAAACCAAATAGCATCAATAGCAGCATCGTTAATTCCATTTCTCGAACATGACGATGCAAACCGAGCGCTTATGGGTTCAAACATGATGCGTCAGGCGGTTCCTCTAATCAGACCGGAAGCTCCGATTGTCGGTACCGGGCTTGAAAGTCAAATTGTTGTCGATGGACGTACGCAAATCACCGCTGATGATAACGGCGAAATAGTATATGTTGATGCAAATGAAATACATATAAAATATGATGCAACGGAAACAGAACGCTTTATAAGTTTTGACCCTGAAATTACGGTTTATAAAATTCCTATTTATCGTAAAACAAATCAAAGCATGTGCATAAATCTTCGTCCTATTGTTCGTAAAGGACAAAGAGTGAAAAAAGATGATATTCTTACCGAAGGATACTGTACACAAGGCGGAGAACTTGCTTTGGGATGCAATCTGAAAGTTGCTTTCATGCCATGGCAAGGCTATAACTTTGAAGATGCTGTTGTGTTGTCTGAACGAATGGTTAGAGATGATATGTACACATCAATACACATTGATGAATATATAATGGAAGTTCGCGAAACAAAGCGCGGACTTGAAGAACTTACTTCCGATATTCCTAACGTAAGCGATGATGCAACAAAAGATTTGGACGAAAACGGAATTATCCGCATAGGCGCAAATGTAGAGCCGGGCGATATTCTTATAGGTAAAATTACTCCAAAAGGAGAATCGGATCCTTCACCCGAAGAAAAACTTTTACGTGCAATATTCGGCGATACCGCAGGAGATGTAAAAGATGCATCTCTCAAGGCTACGCCATCTTTACGTGGAACGGTTATCAACAAAATGCTGTTCTCGCGCGTTATAAAAGATAATAAAAAAGCATCAAAGCAAAACGAGAAAAATTTATTGGTACAGGTTGATAATGACTTTGAAAAACGTACATCAAAATTAAGGGATATTCTTGTAAAAAAACTTATCGAACTTCTTGATGGCAGAACATCTCAGGCGATTGTTGATTATTATGGAGTCGAAATGGTTGCCAAAGGAACTAAATTTACACAGAAAATTCTTGAAGATATTGATTATATTTTGATTAATCCCAATAAATGGACAACAGACAAGGAAAAGAATACAATCATTAAAAAAGTCATCAATAATTATCTTATCAAATATAAAGAACTGGATGCCGAAAGCAAACGTAAAAAATATAATATTACGATAGGTGATGAACTTCCTGTTGGTATAGTGCAACTTGCCAAAGTTTATATTGCAAAAAAACGCAAAATACGTGTAGGTGATAAAATGGCAGGACGACACGGAAACAAAGGTATAGTAGCCCGTATTGTTCGCGATGCAGATATGCCTTTCCTTGAAGATGGCAGCATTGTGGATGTGGTTCTTAATCCTCTTGGCGTGCCTTCGCGTATGAACTTGGGTCAAATATACGAAACGGTTCTTGGTTGGGCAGGCAAAGAATTGAATCTTAAATTTGCAACGCCTATTTTTGACGGAGCAACGCTCGAAAATATTTGTCAGTACACAGATAAAGCAAGACTTCCGCGTTACGGAAAAACCTATTTGCGCGATGGCGGTACTGGTGAATTATTTGACCAGCCTGCAACAGTAGGAGTTATATATTACATAAAACTCGGACATATGGTTGATGATAAAATGCATGCACGTTCTATAGGTCCATATTCGCTGATAACACAGCAGCCGCTTGGAGGTAAAGCCCAATTCGGGGGACAGCGTTTTGGAGAAATGGAAGTTTGGGCGCTTGAAGCATTCGGCGCATCAAATATTTTGCAGGAAATATTAACAATTAAGTCTGATGATGTTATCGGCAGAGCCAAAGCATACGAAGCAATAGTTCGTGGCGATCCAATGCCCGTGCCGGGAATACCCGAATCGTTAAATGTATTGTTAAACGAATTGAGAGGTTTGGCTTTAAGTATCAAACTTGAATAGAAAAAATTGTTTCATCGTACGTATAAAATACTTACTGTCTGAAACTTATTAATAAAGATAGAAATTCTTAATAATTAAACAGAATACAATGGCTTTAAAAAAAGAAAATAAAGTTAAAAGCAACTTTAATAAAATTAAAATCGGTTTGGCATCGCCCGAAGAAATTTTGGAACATTCGAGCGGTGAAGTTTTTAAGCCTGAAACAATAAATTACAGAACGTATAAGCCCGAACGCGACGGTTTGTTTTGCGAACGCATTTTCGGACCTGTAAAAGATTATGAATGTCATTGCGGAAAATATAAACGCATACGATATAAAGGTATAGTTTGCGACCGTTGCGGAGTGGAAGTTACCGAAAAAAAAGTACGGCGCGAAAGAGTCGGGCATATCTCGCTGGTAGTGCCTGTTGCCCATATATGGTATTTTCGCTCAAATCCCAATAAAATAGGCTATTTGCTCGGTATTCCTGCAAAAAAACTGGAAGCGATTATTTATTATGAAAAATATATAGTTGTTAATCCCGGCGTAAAACAAGCCGATGGCATTAATAAATATGATTTGCTTACAGGCGATGAATATGACGATTTGATAGCAACATTGCCGAAAGACAATCAATTGCTTGACGACGAAGACCCAAATAAATTTGTTGCAGGAATGGGCGCGGAGGTTATTTATAAATTTCTTTCAGAACTAAATTTGGACGAACTTTCATACTCGTTGCGGCACAAGGCAAATACAGAAACATCTCAACAACGTAAAGCAGATGCGCTTAAACGCCTGAACGTGGTTGAAGCATTTCGCGAAGCAAAAGACATAAACAAACCCGAATGGATGGTTATGAAAGTATTGCCGGTTATTCCTCCGGAATTGCGACCGTTAGTGCCGCTTGATGGCGGACGGTTTGCTACATCCGATTTGAACGACCTGTACCGTCGCGTGATAATTCGCAACAATCGTCTTAAACGATTGATGGAAATAAAAGCTCCTGACGTAATTCTTCGTAATGAAAAACGCATGTTACAGGAGGCTGTAGATTCATTATTTGATAACTCACGTAAGTCAAATGCGGTAAAAACAGAATCAAACAGAGCGTTAAAATCACTTTCCGATTCACTTAAAGGCAAGCAGGGACGTTTTCGTCAAAACTTGCTTGGTAAACGTGTAGATTATTCGGCTCGTTCGGTAATCGTTGTTGGTCCTGAACTTAAAATGCACGAATGCGGTTTGCCGAAAGATATGGCTGCCGAATTATACAAACCGTTTGTTATTCGTAAACTTATAGAACGCGGAATAGTAAAAACAGTAAAATCTGCGAAAAAAATCGTTGACCGAAAAGATCCTGTCGTATATGATATTTTAGAAAATGTAATGAAAGGGCATCCTGTATTGCTGAATCGTGCGCCAACGCTGCACCGCTTGGGAATTCAGGCATTTCAGCCAAAGTTGATTGAAGGAAAGGCTATTCAATTACATCCGCTTGCATGTACGGCTTTCAATGCCGACTTTGACGGCGATCAAATGGCTGTTCATTTGCCTCTTGGCAATGCGGCAATTCTTGAAGCGCAATTATTGATGCTCGGTTCACACAATATTCTTAATCCTGCAAACGGCGCGCCTATCACGGTTCCATCACAGGATATGGTGCTTGGTTTGTATTATATTACAAAACCCAG
This sequence comes from Prevotellaceae bacterium, assembly GCA_031255755.1. Classification (GTDB taxonomy): domain Bacteria; phylum Bacteroidota; class Bacteroidia; order Bacteroidales; family UBA932; genus JAIRKV01. The sequence continues at coordinate 12,329 of JAIRRX010000114.1, forward strand.
AAAAAATGCCAAAGGCGAAGGATTTGTTTTTTACGGAACGGAAGAAGCCATTATCGCTTATAATGAAAAACGGGCAGACTTGCACGCCATCGTTAAAGTGCGAATAAATACAAAATCCGAAGATGATGAAATCGAAAAAAATGAGATTATTGAAACTACAATAGGTCGTATAATTTTTAATCAGGTTGTACCGAAAGAAGTAGGATATATAAATGAACTTCTTACAAAAAAATCATTACGCGATATTATAGGTAAAGTATTGAAAACAACAGGAATTGCACGTACATCCGAATTTCTTGATGATATTAAAAACATGGGTTATCAGATGGCATTTAAAGGCGGTCTGTCGTTTAATCTCGGAGATGTTATCGTTCCCAGCGACAAAATTAAACTGGTAGAAGAAGGTTATGCTCAGGTAGAAGAAGTGATGAATAACTATAACATGGGATTCATTACCAATAACGAACGCTACAACCAGATTATAGATATTTGGACGCATACCAATTCCCGTATAACAAAAATATTGCTGAATCAACTTGCAAGCGACAAACAGGGTTTCAATCCTGTATATATGATGCTTGATTCGGGAGCGCGTGGTTCAAAAGAACAGATTCGTCAGCTTGGCGGTATGCGCGGATTGATGGCTAAGCCTCAAAAATCAGGTGCAGAAGGCGGACAGATTATCGAAAATCCTATTCTTGCAAATTTCAAAGAAGGTCTTTCGGTTCTCGAATATTTCATATCAACTCACGGAGCGCGTAAAGGTTTGGCTGATACGGCTCTTAAAACCGCAGATGCAGGTTATCTTACTCGCCGTCTGGTGGATGTTTCGCAAGATGTTATTATCAATGAAGACGATTGCGGTACATTACGCGGTCTTACGGTTACGGCAATTAAAAATAACGATGAAATTGTAGAATCACTTTACGATAAAATTCTTGGACGTACATCCGTACACGATATTTTTCATCCGCTTACAGGCAAAATGATTATTGCCGCAGGTGAAGAATTTACCGAAGAAATAGCAGATGAGATAGATTCATCTCCGATAGAACAGGTTGAAATTCGTTCGGTGCTTACTTGCGAATCGCGTAAAGGCGTTTGTGCAAAATGCTACGGACGCAACCTTGCAACAGGACGCATGGTACAGCGCGGAGAAGCCGTAGGCGTTATTGCGGCGCAATCAATCGGTGAACCGGGTACGCAGTTGACTCTTCGTACATTCCACGTTGGCGGGGTTGCGGGAGGAGCGGCTACCGACAATAAAATAATTGCACGTTACGGCGGTCGCCTTGAAATTGACGAACTTCGTACCGTTACAAAAGTAAATGATGATGGTGAAAGCGTTGATATGGTTATAGGTCGTTTGGCTGAATTGAGAATTGTTGACGTAAATACTGGAATTACATTATATACTCACAATGTCCCTTACGGAGCAAGTTTATACTTCAAAAACGGCACAACAGTCAACAAAGGAGACGTAATTTGCGATTATGACCCGTATAACGCCGTAATTATTTCGGAATATGCAGGTAAAATCGGATTTGATGGTCTTATAGACGGTAAGACTTATCGCGAAGAATCAGACGAACAGACTGGTTTCAGAGAAAAAGTTATTATCGAATCACGTGAAAAAAATCTTAACCCGATAGTTCAGATTCTTGATTCTAAAAATGTTGAAATAAAACAGTACAATTTGCCTGTGGGTGCGCATATTGTTGTTGAAGAAGGACAAAAAGTAAAAGCAGGCGATATTCTGGTAAAAATACCTCGAGCATTAGGCAAAGCAGGTGATATTACAGGTGGTCTTCCGCGAGTTACCGAGTTATTTGAAGCACGTAATCCGTCAAATCCTGCCGTTGTGTCTGAAATAGATGGCGAAGTTTCGTTAGGAAAAATAAAACGCGGTAATCGTGAAATTATCGTAACATCCAAAACGGGCGAAGAAAAGAAATATCTTGTTCCGCTGTCGCGACAAATTCTTGTACAGGAAAACGATTACGTACGCGCAGGAACGCCGCTTTCGGACGGAGCAATAACGCCTTTGGATATATTATCAATTCAGGGACCTACAAAAGTGCAGGAATATATTGTAAACGAAGTGCAGGAAGTATATCGACTGCAAGGCGTGAAAATTAACGATAAACACTTTGAAGTTATTGTTCGCCAAATGATGCGTAAAGTAGAAATTATTGACCCGGGCGATACCAAATTTCTGCCCGAACAGATTGTTGATAAATGGGAATTTATGCAGGAAAATGATTGGATTTACGATAAGAAAGTGGTTGAAGACAGCGGCGATTCCTTGGATTTGAAACCCGGACAGATAATAACCGCTCGAATGTTGCGAGACGAAAATTCATCACTCAAACGTAAAGATAAAAAACAGGTTGCGGTAAGAGATGCAATGCCTGCAACATCAAGTCAGGTGCTGCAGGGAATTACACGCGCGGCGCTGCAAACAACAAGTTATATGTCGGCAGCATCGTTTCAGGAAACCACAAAAGTATTGAATGAAGCGGCTATACGCGGAAAAATAGATACGCTTGAAGGATTGAAAGAAAATGTTATCTGCGGACATCAACTTCCTGCGGGTACAGGCTTGAAACGCTTCGACAATATTGCCGTAGCCTCAATGGATGACTATCAAAAAATGCTGGAAGGAAAACTCACAGTAGAAGAAAAAACTTCAAAAGAAAAAGCATGATAATAACAAAAGTAAGGCTGTTCAAAATAGGACAGCCTTCTTTTTTGCTATGATATTTGTTATTAGCCTGCTTCAGAAAGTCATTTATAATGTATAACGTCATTGCGAGGAATGAGCGAAGCGAATGATGAAAAAAACATCATTTATAAACTATTTTTCAAAGAAATCTAACGGTTACACCATCAAATTCACACTCAAAAAATATTAACAAAAACTGTAATAAACGCTGTATTTATAATATCGGCAAACATCACACCGACTAAA
>JAIRRX010000125.1 GCA_031255755.1 Prevotellaceae bacterium
AATGCCACATACACCGTACGTATATTGCAGCCAGAAGACTTGACAAGATTTAATTGCGGCAGTCAAAGATTAACGGCTTTGGATGTAAGCAACTGCACTGCCTTAACAGAGTTGCATTGTTATAATAATCAGTTAAGTTCATTGAATGTATCCAATAATACTACGTTAACAATGTTGAGTTGTGAGCATAATCAGTTAACTTCATTGGATGTATCCAATAATACGGAGTTAACAGAGTTGAGTTGTGGCAACAATCGGTTAACCTCATTGGACATATCAAATAATACGGCGTTAACAAGGCTGGATTATGAGAGTAATCAGTTAACTTCATTGGATGTATCAAACTGCACTGTATTAGAATATTTGTATTGCGAGCGTAATAATTTAAACGCTGCCGCTCTTAATGACATGTTTGAAACTTTACCCGACAGGCAAGATACAGGAGGAGAAATATCCATTGAAGATAATCCGGGAAGTAATGATTGCAACCGCAACATAGCCGAAAACAAAGGCTGGTTTATTCGAGATTAATAAATTAAATATCAAAAACAGCATGAACAAAAACCGTCATTGCGAGGAATGAGCGAAGCAGTATTAAAAAAACAATAGAAACATTAACGGCTCGCTTGACATCGTTGGAAAATCAGGAAACGGTTGCCGTGCAGAAGTTTTTAATGTGATTTTAATTTGATTTTAGAAATTTTCTATTAATTTTGCATAATTGTTTATTGTGAAATTTATGAAAAACGAAACGCTGCTTGTTGATATTGAAAAAATCATAAAATCAAAAAGTCCTTTTATGGCAAAAATGCTGCCGAGATTTGTACTGCGTTACATCAGGCGAATTATTCACGAAAATGACGTGAATAATATTTTGTCCAAACATGGACACTGCAAAGGCATAGATTTTGTAAATGCCACGCTTGGCGAATTAAACATATCGTACACAGCAAACAATCTTGAAAGTATTGACAATTCTTCAAATTCGCGGTTTATTTTTGCATCCAATCATCCGCTTGGCGCGCTTGACGGACTTGTGCTGATGAGCGCAATAGGAAAGCATTTTAACAATAACGTAAAATTTATCGTAAACGATATTCTGATGAATCTTAAACCGCTTGAACCTGTTTTTATTCCTATTAACAAACATGGGCGGCAAACTGTTGATTATATGAAAAAAACTAACGATGCATACGCTTCGGACTGTCAAATTTTATATTTTCCGGCAGGCTTGTGTTCTCGAAAAATAAAAGGAGAAATAGTTGATTTGGAATGGAAAAAAAATATAATAGGCAAAGCGCTGGAATATAAACGTGATATTGTTCCTGTTTATTTTTCGGGAAAAAATTCAAACTTCTTTTATCGCATTGCGAATATCAGAAAAAAATTAGGAATAAAGGCAAATATTGAAATGTTTTACCTGTCGGATGAATTTTTTAAACAAAAAAACAGTAATTTTGAACTTGTTTTTGGAAAACCAATAAAATATTATACTTTTGACAAAACAAAATCTCATCTTGAATGGATAAATTTTGTGCGACAACAAGTATATTCACTTGGAAAACAAATAAAAATTAAAACAGAATATAAATTTTAAAGTAACAAAGCGTATGGAACCTGTAATTGCACCTGTCGATAGAAATATAATCGAAGCAGAACTTACATCGGACAAATATGTTCGCGACACAAACAACGGAAACAATAAATTGTATGTTGTAACTTATGAAGATTCGCCGAATACGATGAACGAAATAGGTCGTTTGCGCGAACTGTCGTTCCGTACTGCGGGCGGCGGTACCGGGAAAAATATTGACATAGATGAATTTGACATCCAGAAAAATCCATATAAGCAGTTGATAGTATGGAATCCCAGAGACAGAGAAATTGTCGGCGGATATCGCTATATTCTGTGCGACAGTAATCATATTGACGAACTTGCAACCGCCGAACTTTTTATTTTTACCCAAAAATTTATTGATAACTACATGCCGAAGACAATAGAACTCGGACGTTCGTTTGTGCAGCCAAAATATCAAAACAGCGTTTATTCGCTTGATAATTTGTGGGATGGTCTTGGCGCTCTGGTTGTAAAATATCCCGAAATTAATTATTTCTTCGGAAAAGTTACGATGTATGTTTCATATAATGTTTTGGCGCGTAATCTTTTGCTTTACTTTTTACGTAAATATTTTCAGGATAACGAAGAACTGGTTTTGCCTATTCATCCGCTGTTAACGTATGCTCGCAACAATGAAATGGAACAGATATTTACAGGAAAAAATTATAAAGATGATTACAAAAATCTTGTAAGGAAAATTCGTGAAATGGGCGAACATATTCCTCCGCTTATTAATTCGTACATGAAACTTTCACCATCGATGAAAGTATTCGGTACGGCAATAAATCCGGGCTTCGGTGGAGTTGAAGAAACAGGAATACTGATAAAAATAAGCGATATTTACAGCGAAAAACTTGAACGTTATGTGGCTCCTTTGCGCAAACTGCGCAGAAGAATAAAATGGTTTAAAATAAGATAACCCGTCCCAAAATATTTATTTTAAAGATTGTATTTTGATTTTATTCTCATATTGACAGAAATACGGATTTAAAATTATAATTTGTAATTCTGTTTAATTATTTTTTACTACATTTGTTGAATAATATATAATATAATAAAGTATGAAAGTAACAGCATTCACAAATTATCATTTGCAACTCGGCGCTAAAATGGCAGAGTTTGCAGGCTACAATATGCCCATAGAATATTCGGGTATTAATCATGAACATATTACCGTGCGCGAAAAATTAGGCGTTTTTGACGTAAGCCACATGGGTGAAATTTGGGTAAAAGGCGCAAATGCGCTGAATTTTATCCAGTACGTTACATCGAATGATGCTTCGGTTTTATATCCCGGAAAAGTTCAGTATTCATGTTTTCCTAACGGGAAAGGCGGAATTGTTGATGATTTGCTTGTGTATTGCATAGACGGAGAAACATATCTATTAGTAGTAAATGCTTCAAACATTGAAAAAGACTGGAATTTTCTCTGTTCGCATGCAGACAGATTCAACATCGTTGTCGGAAAAGATTTGTACAACGCTTCGGATGAAATATGCCAGCTTGCAGTTCAAGGACCTCTTGCACTGAAAGCAATGCAAAAACTGACCTCCGAAAATATTCTTGACATGGAATATTATACGTTCAAAAAAATTGATTTTGCAGGAATACATAATTTGATTTTTTCGATAACGGGATATACGGGCGCAGGAGGATGCGAAATATATTGCGCCAACGAAGATGCCGACAAACTCTGGAACGCCGTATTCGATGCAGGCGCCGAATTTGGTATTGAACCCGTAGGACTCGGCGCGCGAGACACCTTGCGGCTCGAAATGGGATTCTGCCTTTACGGACACGAACTGAACGATACGACATCGCCTATTGAAGCAGGACTCGGCTGGATAACAAAATTTACGGACACAAAAGATTTTATTGATAAACAACTTCTTCTCGAACAAAAGGCAGGAAATATATCACGAAAACTTGCAGGATTTGTGATGCTTGACAGAGGCATACCGCGTCAGGATTATGAAGTTTGCGATGTACACGGAAACCTTATCGGAAACGTATGCTCAGGCACAATGTCGCCTTGCCTCAAAACAGGAATAGGAACGGCTTACCTGAAACCCGAATTTACAAAAACAGATACGGAAATATATATCAAAATACGGGAAAAACTGCTGAAAGCCAAAATATCAAAGTTTCCGTTTATCAAAAAATAATATTCAGAACACCTTAAAAATTATAAAACAATGAGAAAAATTATTGCAATGGTTACACTTGGATTAATCTCCGCAAGTTGTGGAATATCGCAAACATCGGTTTGGAAAATAAGCAAGGGCAACAAAGAAATATATTTGGGAGGAAGCGTCCATGTGCTTCGTCCGAGCGATTATCCGCTGCCAAAAGAGTTTGACGTGGCATTTGCAAAAGCAAGCACACTGGTGCTTGAAGCCGATGTGAAAGCTCCCGGACTTGTGTCCAAAACCATATCGGAAAGCATGTTGCCGGACGGACAAACTCTGCGGTCGGTTTTGAACGAACAGCAATATCAGACCATTGTTGATGCAGCTAACGATGCAAATGTGCCTTTTGTTATGATAGAAAGAATGAAACCCGGAATGGCAATTATGACAATCAGCACAACAAAAATCCAGCAGCTAAACATGTCGGCAGGCGGCGTTGATATTTATTATTACGACAAGGCAACAAACAGAAACAAAAATGTTGAATTTCTGGAAAGCATCGATTTTCAGATAGATTTAATCTATAATCTGCCTTTTGATTTGGATGAATTTATGACATATTCGTTTAAAGATATACAAAAAGTTGATTACGAAGAAGAATTTATAAAACTTATCGATGACTGGCGCAACGGAAAAGCCCTTGCCTCAAAGGAAATGGAAGAAATGGAAAAGAAGTTTCCGAGTGTCTATAAGGCGATGTTTACCGATAGAAATCGCAAATGGATGCCTAAAATTAAAAAATATCTCGAAGATGATGATATTGAATTTATAATCGTAGGTTCAGCGCACCTTTGGGGTAACGATGGACTGCTTAACATGCTCAAAAAAGAAGGCTACAAAATAGGACAACTGCGAGTAAAACAATAATTTTAACAGATTAATGCTACATTAACTCTCTTTGGAAAAGCATTTATAAATGCTGCTTTGTACGTCATTGCGAACCAGCAGCCCGCAGCAACCGCAGAACGTCATTGCGAGGAGTGAACGTAGCGAATGACGAAGCAATCCAGACTTATTATTATTCTTTTCTTTTTCTGGATTGCTTCCTGCTTCGTTTAACTCGCAGTTCGCAATGACGACAACGGTTGCGGCGTTCCTCACAATGACGTTCCGCATTTATAACTGATTTCTCGAAGCGGGTCTAATATTTTGACTTTTCGATAAATTATACTTTTAAGGAACACGGTTATGTATGTTTACTCAAAATCGCATATAACTTTTTTGACATGTGCCGATTGCTGTTTCTCGAATTGTAAGTTATCGACCTGTGTTTATATATGTAAAATTCCACAAGTTATTATCATAATACAAATATTAGAATGTCAAAAAAATACGATTTTTTATGTCATCATGTTGAAAACTGCTGAATAAATTTAAATCATCAACAAATATTTATTCTACGATTAAACAGAATAACGATTTTTATATGAAACTATTCAGAATTTTTAATACACTAACCTTGTTAATTTAGACATTATTCTTTATTTCTCTTTTTTAAATATTGAATATATTCCTCAAAAGTAACTTTGTTCCCGTTTTTGATAAGTTCTATATATGAGTCTATTAAAGCATTAAATTCCTCTGCTGATATTTTATCTTCATTTTTTTGTTCATTAGGTAATAATATGATATTACTGTATGCTTTAAGTATTTTTTTCCTGAATTGATTAGTATCAGATAATATATCGCGGATATGTTTATTTTTTTTATTTTTATTAAATGAAGATATAATAACCATAAAAAGCACAACACCTATTACTGTAAATATTACATGTCCAATAGGATCTCTGCTTCTATGACTTTGTAATAAACTAATTGAGAGCATAGATGCAAAAAC
>JAIRRX010000054.1 GCA_031255755.1 Prevotellaceae bacterium
AATAAAAATATTTAAAATGTTGGATAATTATTAAACAAGGGAAGCCGAAAACTTTTAGAGTAGGCAAAATTATTAAAAATAAAAATTAATAAAATGGGACAAGCAAAAGAAAGAATGATGGAAATTATGGAAGAAAAATCCAATAAAAAACTTGCTCAATATTTGGGAATTTCTTACGATGAATTTTGTGAATTGGAATATACCTTGTATAAAGAAACCAGTAACGATGATGATTATTTAGTTTACAATTATATATTAGATTTTAGCAATGAAGCAAATTCAAAAGAAATATTATCAAAAATTGAAAGGTTAGAAGGAGATTATCAGGTATGGATTGATGCTCCCACGTATGAAAATTTGTAATATCTGAGTTTTCCACGTTTGGCATAGTCGTGCGTCGCAAATAGAAGCAAGGCTCATACCTTGTACAAACAAAACCGCCTCCGCAATAATTCAGCGGAGGCGGTTTTTTTGTATTACGCAAACGTTTTACCGTTTGTCGCCAATTCCAAACTCGCGCCATGACGATTGAGGCATGTCAAGTTTGATAATTTTGCGGGCTTCGCCAGCCTGTTTCAGCATGTCGGCAAACACAGCATCCAACTCTTCGGTTTTTTCTTTGAGTTTGGCTTTCAGTGTTTCCTGTTCATCGTTCAGTTTGATGCAGGCATTAACTTTGGTTTGCAGCGTGTCGGCAAAATCATTGTCGATTTTGCGCAACGCCAGCACGTCCTGATGCGCTTTAATACCGCTCACCATTACGCCTGTATCAATAATTTCCTGAGATTGAATTTTTCTTCCCATAATCTTATTGTTTTAAGTTTTTTGGAATATTCCGCAGCAAAAATACAAAATATTTGAATATTATACAATATAAAAATGCTATTTTAGGGATTTATCATGTCAAAATAGATGTACAATCCAAAAGTACAGGCGTACAATTTAAAAGTACAGCGTACTATTCAAAAACACATCTGTACAATTTAAAAGTACAGGTGTACTATTCAAAAGTACATCTGTACAATTCAAAAGTACATGTGTACAATTTAAAAGTACAGGTGTACAATTCAAAAGTACACATATTTTTTTCTGTTGATTTGCCTTGAAGCAAAAGAAGATGGAAAAAACAGTCTGAATTTTGCCGAATTTTAATCAATACATACAAAAAAACCTGCAAATCTTACCGCTAAACTTTGTTTGTAAGTATTTATTAACAAATAATATAAATGTTTTTCAAGTAATAAAAATCAGTAAATTATTCAAAACTGCCGCTACGTAAAAAGTCAAGCGTTGCTTCAATTTCCTGATACATTACTTTGTCTTTGTCAATAAATTTCACTGTGCTGCGATACTGGGCTACAAATTCTTCAATATAGGGAGACGACTTTTGCGGACGTCTGAAATCCAATGCCTGTGTTGCGTTTAGAAGTTCTATTGCAAAAATTCTTTCTATATTATCAATAATTTTCAGGAGTTTTGTTGCCGCATTTGCGCCCATGCTAACATGGTCTTCCTGTCCGTTTGACGAAACAATGGAGTCAACAGATGCAGGATGCGCATAAATTTTGTTCTGACTGACCATCGATGCCGCCGCATACTGCGGTATCATTAATCCTGAATTTAAACCCGGACTGGCAACCAGAAATTCCGGTAAACCGCGATTTCCCAAAATCAGTTGCGCAGTACGGCGTTCCGAAATGTTTCCGAGTTCGGCAAGCGCTATTGCAAGAAAATCGAAAGCCAAAGCCAGCGGCTGTCCGTGAAAATTTCCTCCCGAAATAACCTGGTCGGAATCAGCAAAAACAGTAGGATTGTCGGTAACCGAATTTATTTCCGTAAGTACTACATTGGCTACATAGTTTATAGCGTCTTTTGTTGCTCCGTGTACTTGCGGGATGCAGCGGAACGAATACGGGTCTTGCACATGTTCTTTTTTTCGTGAAATCAGTTCGCTTCCGTCAAGAATTGCGCGAATATTGGCGGCAGTCTGTATTTGCCCCTGATGAGGACGTATCTGTTGCAGTTTTTCATCAAAAGGTTCAATGCGTCCATCGAAAGCATCAAGCGATATTGCTCCTATTAAATCGGCAAGTTTCGACAGTTTGAATGATTTAATCAATGCCAAAACTCCGTGAGCGCTCATAAATTGCGTGCCGTTGAGTAGCGCCAAACCTTCTTTAGACTGCAATTTTACAGGTTTCCAGTTCAACTTTTTAAGTACGGCGGATGATTTTTGTTTTTTCCCTTCAAAATACACTTCCCCTTCGCCGATTAAGGGCAGAAACAGGTTAGAAAGAGGCGCCAAATCTCCTGATGCGCCAAGCGAGCCTCGGTCGTAAACAACAGGCAAAACATCGTTGTTGTAAAAATCAAGAATACGTTGCACCGTATCAATTTGAGCGCCGCTGTAACCCAGCGACAGCGCGCCGGCTTTAAGCACAAGCATGAGACGAACAATTTCGGGCGCAACTTCATCGCCGGTACTGCAAGCATGCGACATTATCAGATTTTTTTGTAACTGTTCAAGTTCATGATGCGAAATATTTTTGTTGCACAGCGAGCCAAAACCTGTTGTAATGCCGTACAGAGGAGTTTTGGTATTTTTGATTTTTTTATCAAGACAGTTACGGCATTTCTCGATGCGTTTTTTTGCCTGCGCCGATAATTTCAGGATGTAATCGCCGTTAGAAACGGCTTCGAGTATGTCGAACGTTAATTTGCTGCTGCCTATACTGTAAGTTTTTTTCATATTTATTGCAGTTTTATTAATGATGTATTGTTTTTTAATTTATTTCCTGCAAATGTAACGATTTTTTAT
>JAIRRX010000099.1 GCA_031255755.1 Prevotellaceae bacterium
ACAATATTCACGCTGGATTATAAACGGATTATCCGCAGGATTTTTGTTATCGGATAAAATTGGAAAAGAAAATGTTTTTTCGATTTTTACACATTCACCCAACATATTAAATAACGGCATTATTTTTGGTAAATTCAGAAAAGGATTATTCGACTGTGTTTTTGAAACCTGTGGAAATACGCCTGTCGCTTTTGACCTGCATAACAGTCCTTTTGGAAATGAATTATTTGATGATATAAATATGAGATTTGATATAAAAGCAGGCACATTTGCAGATAATTTTGATGGTTATATTTTTTTTCAATCTGTGGATGAAGAAGTGTACAGCAAACCGTTTTACGAACTATATTCGGATGATTTTGTAGAAGAAATGAAACGGCGTGCTATTGTTTGCTCTCAACGTATTTTTGGCATGAATGTTGATGATATTACAAAAGAAAAAATTCATGAAATATTAAACGCTCGCTGGAAAAAAAATACAAATAAACGTTTTCGGTTTTCTAATAATTAATTGACCGCTTCCCATTTCATTTAATCATCTTTTTATTGAAATATATTTTCATATTGCAGGTTAGCGGAAAGTAGAGATTTTGCATTTTTGATTTATTTTCAAAAACTTTATTATTTATGTGGTTTTCAATAAGTCGGGGTGAAAAGACTCGAACTTTCGACCCCTTGCACCCCATGCAAGTGCGCTAGCCAACTGCGCCACACCCCGATTTTTTATTTTGAAGTTGCAAAGGTAAAATAAAAAATTAAAATCGAAAAGTATATCAATATTTATTTGTCCCTATTCGGAAATTTCGATTGAAATCTAATTTATTTTTAATACTTTTGCAGAAATTACAATAATTAAAAATGCATATAATATGCAAAACAGGATAAATTAATATTTACGTATATAATATGGAAAAAACAAAATGTTTGATTATAGGAAGCGGACCGGCAGGATACACGGCTGCAATTTATGCATCAAGAGCAAATCTTAATCCTGTTCTTTACGAAGGATTGCAAGCCGGCGGACAATTAACAACAACAACCGAAGTTGAAAATTTTCCGGGATATCCGCAGGGAATTACAGGCGTGCAGTTAATGGACGATTTGAAACAGCAAGCCGTGCGTTTTGGTACGGATGTGCGTTTCGGAATGATTACAAAAGTTGATTTTGCGCAGCGTCCGTTTACAATTACTGTTGATGACGAAAAACACATACAGGCAGAAACCGTGATTATTGCAACAGGTGCAACGGCAAAATATCTGGGATTGCCAAGCGAAGAAAAATTTAAAGGCATGGGCGTTTCGGCATGCGCTACCTGCGATGGCTTTTTTTACCGCAACAAAGATGTTGCCGTTGTCGGAGGTGGTGATACGGCTTGCGAAGAGGCAATATATCTTGCGGGTTTGGCTCGTAAAGTTTATATGATAGTACGGCGAAATGTTTTGCGTGCTACAACAATAATGCAGCAACGGGTAATGAATATCCCGAACATAGAAATATTATGGGAGCATCAAACCGTAGAAATTACAGGAAACGAAAGCGGAGTAACGGGCGCGACGCTCGTACATAAAAGCGGTAAGGAAAAAATAATTACGATTGACGGATTTTTTCTTGCGATAGGGCATCAGCCGAATACCGAAGTATTTAAATCAATTATCAACACAGACGAAAACGGCTACATTATAACGCAGGGAAAAACAACAAAAACAAATATTGACGGAGTGTTTGCGGCTGGCGACGTGCAAGACCCGCATTATCGGCAGGGAATTACTGCGGCGGCTTCGGGTTGCATGGCGGCTATTGATGTCGAAAGGTTTTTGTCGGGATGTTAAATCAATTTTGCTTTATGCGTTTTGTATTTTGACTTATAAAGTCTTTCCACGATTTATACGGCGCAGAATCTTTGACTATGCCTCCGCTTGTTTGATAATAATGACACAGCGCAGCTGCCAGTCCATCGGTAGCGTCCAAATTTTGAGGAAGGTCTTTTATTTTCAATATTTTTTGTAAGGTAAGCGCTACCTGCTCTTTGGATGCAGAGCCTCGTCCTGTTATTGCCAGTTTTATTTTTCGCGGAGCATATTCAAAAATCGGAATTGAACGTTGCAGCGCTGCTGTTATGGCTACGCCCTGAGCGCGACCAAGTTTGAGCATGCTTTGCACGTTTTTGCCGTAAAACGGAGCTTCTATTGAAAGTTCGTCAGGATGATATTCGTCAATAAGTTGGGTAACTCGGTCAAAGATAGTTTTAAGTTTAATATAGTGGTCGGTATATTTTTTTAATTCGATAGATCCTAAAATCATCAATTCGGGATTTTTCCCGCTGATTTTAATCAAACCGTAACCCAGTATTGTAGTACCGGGGTCGATGCCTAAAATTATTTTTTCTTCTTCAATTCTTTTTTTGCGCATGGTTATAAGTTATTTGCAAAACTGTTTTGCAATTTTCGTCAATCCTGAAATTATTGTCTATCCTGCAATTTACAAGCCATACAATTTTTTCGTTCGACAATAAAACATACTGTTCATCTTTTTCAAATTGAGATAATTTTATGTCGATAAAATAATCGCTTAATTTTTTCCGTCCTTTCATGCCGAAAGGAATAAAACTGTCGCCGACCTGCCATTTTCGCAATATCAAAGGAAATTTCAATTTATCAAAATTCAAAAATGCCATATTTTGTTTTTGTGATATTTTGACATTTTCATTTTTTATTTTTTCTATTTTTAATGATATTGGATATTCAATTTCGCTAATGTTTTCGCCGATTTCGACTGATAAGAATTCGGCAGGTTTGGATGTTGATATAATTAAATTTTTTCTGTCTTTCAACAAAATATGTGTTGGAGAAAAAAACTTTTTACCCGATTCGCCATCAAGCGCATTATAAATATCTGCAATGCGTTCTGCGCCGAAGCCGTATTGCTGCAATATTTCAAAAAGCCACAACTCTGCATTTTCGGTTTGGCGCAGTTTATCAATATCAATAAAAATTTTATCATCATGCTTGTCCACAACGGCGTCTGTTACTTTGTTTTTCAGCGATTGCAGCGCATTATGGTATTGTGAAATCCGATTTATATTATCTGTCATCGTCTGCAAAAACGATGGATTTATCTTTTCAAATTCCGTAATTATATTGTTTCGTATTCTGTTGCGTGAAAACTCGTTGCTGCTGTTTGTTTCATCCGTGCAAAAAGCGATATTGTGTTGAGTTGCATAATCTTCAATCTGTTTACGCGATGCAAAAAGCAGAGGACGAATAAGCGTTTCCGTTTTTTCGGTAATACCGAGCAAGCCCTTTATGCCTGTGCCGCGAGTGAGATTAAGAAAAAATGTTTCAACGGCATCGTTTTTGTTGTGTGCGATTGCGATTTTGGAATAATGATATTGTTTGCGGATATTTTCAAACCAGTTGTAGCGAAGGTTTCGCGCTGCCATTTCTATTGAAATTTTATGTTGGCGGGAATAATTTTCCGTATCAAATTTTATAGAATGAAATGTTATTGCATGCGATTTTGCAAACGACTCCACGAATTGGGCATCATTGTCGGAAGCCTTGCCGCGCAACGAAAAATTGCAATGCGCTATTGCAATGTTAAATTTTGCCGCAAAAAATAAATCCGCCATAACAGTCGAGTCAATACCGCCGCTGACGGCAAGCAATATTTTGTCGCTGTTTCTCGAAACGCCGAGTTTTTCAATATTTTTTTCAAATTCAGCCTCTAACACAGCGCAAAAATAATGAAAAAAACGTGCCGATACAAAAACTGCCGATTATACAACATTTATAAATTTCCCTTTCGGGGAATAATTTATAATATAGCCGTCATTACGAAGTAAGCCCGTCATTGCGAGGCGGAACGTCAAAGGGCGAAGCCCTTACATCAATAGCGCAGGGCAACGCCCTGTGAATTGATAATACGTTTAATATATCAAGCCCCAACGGGGCGCAAGCAATAACCGCAGCCCGTCATTGCGAACCCGCAAGGGTGAAGCAATCCAGAAAAAAAGAAAAGACTAAATAATAATAATACTGGATTGCTTCGCTATGCTCGCAATGACGGCTTGTTTCGGTTGCTTCACCGCTTCGCGGTTCGCAATGACGTTCTGCGGTTATTGCTTGCGCCCCGTTGGGGCTTGATATATTAAACGTATTATCAATTCACAGGGCTTTGCCCTGTGCTATTGATGTAAGGGCT
>JAIRRX010000018.1 GCA_031255755.1 Prevotellaceae bacterium
CAGGCTGCCGCAGATTCGGGAGTAATTTCATTTGAATGATTAAAATGCGTATTTATCCATACAGGATGATATTTTTTTATCATATTTACAAAATCATCTGTAATCCGTTGCGGGCAAACCACAGGAGTGCGCGTTCCGAGCCGTATTATTTCAACATGAGGGATTTCGCGCAGACGTCTGATAATATATTCAAGCCTGTCATCGCCGACCATAAGCGCATCGCCGCCGGACAGCAGCACATCGCGAACCTGAGGCGTGCGTGCGATATAATCTATTGCCTTTTCGATATTATCTTTCGGCGAAGCAGCATCATGCTGACCTGCAAAACGTCTTCGCGTACAGTGGCGACAGTACATCGAACACATGTCTGTAATCAAAAACAGCACTCTGTCGGGATAGCGATGAGTAAGTCCCGGCACCGGCGAATCTTCGTCTTCGTGCAATGGGTCGAGCAGGTCGGCTACCGACCTGTGCGTTTCCGCAGCCGTAGGAATTGCCTGTTTCCTCACAGGACAGTGAGGATTATCGAAATCAATAAGGCTCAAATAATATGGCGTTATTGCCATGCGCAAAGTTTCGAGCGATTTTTTTACTCCATCTTCTTCTTCGTCTGTAAGGTTAACATATTTTTTCAGATCTTCGAGTGTTTCTATGCGATTTTGCACCTGCCAATGCCAGTCATTCCACTGCGCATCGCTAACATCGGGAAACATTTTTTTTCTGTTCGTATTGTTCATTGTTTATTGCTAATTAAAATTTATTTTTTTATTTACTTATTCTTCGTAATATTCTACTGTTCATTCGGTAACGATACCTGCTTTTTGTTATGTCGTCATATTTTTTCCGTTTAATCCGATTGTTGTTATTATCATATCTGTCTGTATAAATTTTTTGACTGTAAACTTCCGTTCGATTTATATTCTGCGTATTCATTTTATATTTTATGTCATTAAAACAATATCAGGATTAAATTTTTGTTATTAATTAATTTCGTACCAATAAAACATAACTTAATCGTTTCATAATATTATTCTTATATTATCTAATTTATCGTTAACATTTACAATTATTTTACTTTACATAAAGACTTTCAAAAAGTTCACGTATTTCTTTTGATTCCCTTACTATGTTAAGCGTAAGTTCGGCATGTCCGCGAGCGTATCCGTTGCCTACAATCAGGTTTATATCCTTACCTACTCCTTCGGCTCCGAGCGCGGCTTTGGTAAAACTTGTTGCCATCGAAAAGAAATAAACGCAGCCTTGCCCTTTGGTTATCAGAATGGATGTCATTTCGGTTGACGGCACATTCACATTATTAATTGTAACATCAACTCCTCTCCCACCCGTTATCGGCATTACCTTATTATAAACGTCCATCACGCTGGTAGCATCGGCAACAATTACATCCGTAGCAAGGTTCATGTCGATTATGCGTTTCGCATTTTCTTCGGAATATTCAACAACAATTACCTTTCCATAACGACCTGCGTTTTTCATTGCCTGATAGCAGCACAGCACTCCCGATTTTCCGCCTCCGCCTATTATGCAAACCATGTCTCCCTCTGTAACCAAACGGTCAACCTGAGCAGGAGCGCCCGCCACATCGAGTACGGCTAATGCAAGTTTTTCAGGTATGTCATCGGGTAAAACGGCAAACAGTCCGCTTTCAAAAAGAATTGCCTGCCCTTCAATATCTATCTGGTCGGATTCCGCCGACAGCCCTATAATTTTATCTATTTTCAAAGGCGTAAGCGAAAGCGATACCAAAGTTGCGATCCTGTCGCCGACTTTTACTTTTGTAACATTCTTAAAATTTTCACCTATCGACCTGACCGTACCTATTAACATTCCGCCGGAACCGGTTACCGGATTCTGCATCTTGCCGCGCTCTTCGACAATGGAAAAAATCATGTTTTTCATCAGCCGTTCATCTCCGCCGCACGCATGGCGTATCTGCGTATAACTTGCCGAATCAATATTAAGCGTTGATACGTCAATGAGCAATTCATTGTCGTATATTTCCATTGTGTTATCAAGCTTTAAAGCCGGCTGAGGAAGCGTTCCATCAGGCGATATTACCCGATGAGTTCCATATCTGCAACCTTTTTTCTGCATTTCCGTCATTTAAGCATAAAGTTCTGTAAAAATCTTACGCAGTTCTTCACTTTCGCGCAATTCCTGCAAGGTAATTTCCGCATGACCTTTTGTATATCCATTGCCTACAATCATTGTAACATCGCTGCCAACTCCTTCCGCGCCAAGCGCCGCCTTTGTGAAACTTGTTGCCATCGAAAAGAAGTAAACAAGTCCCGTATCTTTTGTACACAAAATTGACGTCATTTCGGTATCGGTGATATTTACATTATTAATTGTAATATCGCAAAGTTGCCCATTGGTGATGCGTTCGATTTCTTCAAGCACAGGCACAGGCTGGGTAGCATCGGCAGAAAATACATAATCGCAGAAATTGAGTTTTTTCAAACGTTCCGTTGATTTCTGGCTGTGGCACAAACCTATTACCTTTCCTGTAACGCCTGCGCGTTTTTTGGCTTCATAGCAGCAAAGCATCCCCGATTTTCCGCCGGCTCCGATAATAAGTACCGTATCTCCGGGTTTTACAAGTTTTGCTGTTTGCGCCGGCGCTCCTGCTACGTCCAATGCAGAAAGAGCAAGTTTTTCGGGCATGTCGGCAGGTATTTTTGCATAAATTCCGCTTTCAAACAGGATTGCTTTTCCGTCAATATCCACTTGGTCAACATCTGCGCGAATTTCCTTGATTTTATCAATACGCAAAGGCGTAAGCGACAATGAAACCAAAGTAGCAATCTTATCGCCTTCTTTCAGGTCTATTTTATCTTTTAACGCATCGCCGATTTTTTCGACTGTTCCGAGCAACATCCCGCCTGAACCTGTTACAGGATTGCGATGTTTTCCCTGTTTTTCAACAATGCCAAGCATGATTTCGGCAATTTTGTTTTTATCGCCGCCTGCCTGTTCTTCAATTTGAGTGAACGATGCGCTGTCGATATTCAGCGTTTGTACGTCAATAAGAATTTCATTGTCGTAGATTTCGTCCATGTTATTGTCCAATTTGTTTGCCGGTTGTGGCAATACGCCTTTCGGCTCAATCACGCGGTGAGTACCGTATTTGTTTCCTTTTTTTTGCATAACTGTTGTGTTAATTTTATTATTGTTTATTTTATGTTTTTTGTGATATTTTATATTTTACAATGGTTTCATTCCCAATATCTGCCTTGCTTCGGCAGGGTTTGCAATTTCACGTCCGAGTTCTTTTGCCATTCGTACAACTTTTGCAACAAGTTCACCATTCGATTTCGCCAAAACTCCTTTTGATAGATAAACGTTATCTTCAAATCCAACGCGCACATGCCCACCATCAATAATTGAAGCCATAGCCAAAGGAAATTCATAACGTCCAATGCCCGCAACAGTATAAGTTGCATCCAACGGAATACTGCCGCGCATAAATACAAAATCACGCAAATCTCCACCTATGCCGCCATTTACGCCCATAACAAAATCAAAATGCAAAGGCTTATTTATAAATCCTTTTTTATGCAGTCGCAATGCCATTTCAATCATGCTTTTGTCAAAAACTTCAAGTTCGGGTTTTATTCCACGCTCAATCATTCGCTGTCCAAAATATTTGATCGTATTTTCGGTATTTGTAAATACATCGTCTCCTCCGAAGTTACAAGTTCCGCAATCAAGCGTTGCCATTTCTATGTCGAGTTCCGTTGGCTGCAAACGTTCATCATTTGTCATTCCAACTGCTCCACCGGTAGACGGCATTATTATAATATCGGGAATTACCGATTTAATGGCATCTATACATTCTTTGAAACGCGCCTTGTCTTGTGTTGGCGTTCCATCGTCATAGCGCACGTGCAAATGAATAATGCTTGCGCCTGCATCATAAGCCGATTTTGCTTCGCGAACAATTTCATCAACCGTATATGGTACGGCAGGATTATGTTCTTTAAGCACTTCTGCGCCGCAAATTGCTGCTGTAATTATTAATTTTTCCATATTATTATTATCGTTTAATTCTATAAAATATTACATTTTTCGCTGACTGTTTTTGGGAACCACACATATCCCACTTGCACGACAAACGACTATTGGTTCATCCAAAACATCTGCCGCCGAATCGGAAATATCGGCTCGCGGCGCTATTACTTTTCGCGCTTCAAAAATCATTTTACGCGAAGAATTTCCTATGTGAGTAATTTCGCCTGTTGCTTCTATATAATCACCTGCATAAACAGGAGATAAGAACTCCACATTATCATAGGCGCAGAATAAACCTTCGTCGCCATCGTTTATAATTAGCAGTTCGGTGGCTACATCTCCGAACAGATTTAACATTTTTGCGCCATCAACCAGATTGCCGCCATAATGTGCATCGTGTGAACTCATTCGTACACGGATAAGTGATTTTTTCATATCTATTTAATTATTTGATGAAACTATATAATCTATCATAATTGCAGGCGTATGTACTTGTTCGGGACGAATTGCTCCGACAGGCACTATTTCGTCAACTTCGGCAATTACCAAATCTGCCGCCGCTGCCATCACAGGATTGAAGTTCTGACTTGTTCCGCAGTACACAAGATTTCCCGATTCATCTCCCCTACTCGCTCCAATAAGAGCCAAATCGGCTCGCAAAGGTTTTTCGAGCAAAAAATCTTTCCCATCTACATTTATAACCTGTTTTCCTTGTGCAATAACGGTTCCAAGCCCTGTTGGCGTGAGTACTCCACCCAATCCGAAACCGCCTGCACGTATGCGTTCGGCAAGTGTTCCCTGAGGTACAAACTCGACTTCAATTTCGCCGTTATTCATTTGTTGTTGCGTAAGTTCGTTAGTTCCGATGTGAGATGTGATTACTTTTTTAAGTTGTTTGCGTTCCAATAACCTACCGACTCCCCTGTCTGGAAACGAAGTATCGTTTGTAATCAGCGTAATATCTTTGACATCGCTTTGTGCAAGCGCATCAAGAATTTTCTTTGCCGAACCGTTTGCCAAAAAGCCGCCAGCCATAATTGTCATACCGCTTTTTATTTTAGATACTGCTTGTTCTACTGTAATTTTTTTGTTCATAAATTTTATATTTATAATTTGTGTGATGTAAATTTAGCTTGTAAAGTTATTATTTTTTTGCAAAACAAACAAAAAAATTGAATACATAAGAACAAAAATAAATCTAATTTTCTCAATATAAGAAATTTATTTTTACTATTTTATCAAAATATTAATCAAATCATGTAAGATTAAAATCGTAAAGCATGCTATAAATAATGTTTTTTAATCGTAAAACAATAATACAGTATGAATAATATGAAAGAAAATAAACGTATAAACAAATCAGCAGATATAAGGAACTACAAATTATAAATCATACTGTATATAACAAATTTTATTCATGAAAATAATGATTAAAATTTATTATTTAAGTTTCAAAACTTCAACACTGCTTTTTATTCTCGGTTTACCACTTGAATTATATAAAATGTAATAATACAATCCCGGTTCAACTTTTTGTCCTCTATGGTTTCGTCCATCCCAACCCAAATCTTGTTCTTCTTTAGTATTTGTTTTGTAAATTACAACTCCATAACGATTGAATATTTGCACTCTAAATCCGGGATATAGATAATCATTTACTCCATCTTCATTGAGTGGTGAAAATGCTGTTATTTCCGGCGGATAATATATTACATGCAAATCTAAATTTATAATACTGTCGCAACCAGATTCGGTTTGAAAATAAGTAACATGAATTCCTCGCGTATTGTATTTAATGTTATTTCCAACATATCGCCACTCGTCTTCATAGATGGTATCGGAAATAAACAGATTGTATGAAGGATGTACTGTTAACTGTAAATGGACAATACTGTCGCAGCCATTAACCGTTAAATGATTTTGAGTATAATTTGAAGTTCCTGCTGTTATAGGAGTAACATAAAATCCGTTTAAATCATAAATATCACCTGAACAGACTGATGCATATATTGTGTAATTATACACAGGATTAACTCGTAACAATAATGTTGTAACACTGTCACAGCCATATTTTGTTGTACAATATTGCATAAAAGTAAAATCTCCGGATTGATTCATCATCGTATCAAAATTATATCCTGTATATTTTTCGTATTGACATGTTGTATCTCGTATTATCACATTAAGATATACCGGATGAACAGTAAGGCGTAATGTTATAATACTGTCGCATCCGTATTGAGTTGTGTAATTGTGTATTAATGCAGTATCACACGGATAAATTATTGTTACATCAAAACCATACTTATTATAATTGTCGTACTGACAGACCGTATC
>JAIRRX010000025.1 GCA_031255755.1 Prevotellaceae bacterium
GTTACGTCCGCGCTGTCAATACAACTGCCGCTGCCGGCAATATATCTTATTGTTGCATTGCCTGCCGATACGCCCGTTACAAGTCCGCTTGAATTTACTGTCGCTATTGCGGGATTTAAACTTTGCCATGTTCCACTCGGCGTAGAAGCCGTTAATTGTGTAGTATGATTTTCACAAACAAAAAGATTGCCGTTTATTGATACATTCGGAAGACTGCCGACCGTTATTGTTACGTCCGCGCTGTCAATACAACTGCCGCTGCCTGCAATATATCTTATTGTTGCGTTGCCTGCCGATACGCCTGTTACAAGTCCGCTTGAATTTACTGTCGCTATTGCGGGATTTAAACTTTGCCATGTTCCACTCGGCGGAGAAGCCGTTAATTGTGTAGTATTATTTTCACAAACAAAAAGATTGCCGTTTATATTTACAACAGGCAAAGCATTTACTGTTATTGTTACGTCCGCGCTGTCAATACAACTGCCGCTGCCGGCAATATATCTTATTGTTGCGTTGCCTGCCGATATGCCCGTTACAAGTCCGCTTGAATTAACTGTCGCTATCGCGGGATTTAAACTTTGCCATGTTCCGCTCGGCGTAGAAGCCGTTAACTGTGTCGTCTGCGTTTCGCAAACAAAAAGATTGCCGCTTATATTTATTTCAGGTAAAGCATTTACCGTTACTGTTGCCTGTACTCGTCCGCTTTCTGTACTTGCTACTGTTTGCGACACATAATAATTTGTTGTGCTTGCAGGACTTACGGTATAAGGATTTCCTGTATAAAGTAATGTGCCTCCTGTCGGGCTATCATACCATTTAAATATTGCTCCCTGATTTCCATTTGCTCTTAATGTTACAGAATTACCGTAGCATATTGTCGTATCCGAAGGTGAAACTGTTAATAAGGATAACTGACACGATGTTATTTCTATTGTATCGCTATAATATGGCTCATTTCCACAATCTTCAACATTTGCTCCAAAAATTGAATGAAGTTTTACATAATATTGTCCCTGCGAATTTACCGTATATGTAAACGGATTAGGAGAGGTTGTACTATAAGGAGCAGATATATTAGATTGATTAAATGATACTATTGGAGTTGCCAATCCTACTTTATATAATTCAAGAATAAAAGATTGTAGTCTAAATGGCGCCTGAAGAGATAATGTAACATTACCTGCACAAAGAGCAGTATCCGATGCATAAATACCGGGTTTTAATGAATTTGTAACACGCCTGACGGATAAAGTATCACTTTGACATTGTAAAAGCGTAGATGTTGCCACAAATTTATAAATTCCATTTTGCTCCCAGTCTGTTGCTGACGAAAAAATACTTGTAGCTGTAGTAGTATTCGCATAAATATTTGGAAGATTACCAGTAGTTCCATCTGGTTTTTTGTAAAAAATATTAAAAGTTCCTGCAATACCAAATGATATTAAATATTTTGGAGTATTGCTCAAATTACCTAAAACAGGACAAGAAGCAACATAAACAGGTCCTGTAATCACAGGAGACGAAACCAAAGTAACTGTTGTATCACTAAAAAGAGTTGAGGAAACTGTTCCAATACATGATGCTGTCTGTACCGAAATACCTGTATATCGAGCCGGTAGATACGCTGTTATCTCATAGGGATTGACGCCCGAATAATCTGTAATTGTATTCAAGATTCCATTTACTGTGTATGAAAATGTTACGGGATAAGTTGAAATATCCAATAAACTATTATCATTTGCATTTTTAAATGTGAATTTTATTATATCTCCAGTACTTTCACAGGCAGATATATTACCGCTGTTATGTCCTTTGACTTCCATTATCGGACAAATTCCAATCGGAGCTTGATAACAAACAGTAAATAAACAGCCTGTATTTGTTCCAATCGGATATTCAAACCAAGCGATAATATCGCCGGTTTCGCCTGTACATTCTACATTATTTAATGTATAAGAGGCAGAAGTTGCGCCATAAGAAGTAATGAACACAGTATCTTCAGCGTTTGAACTTGTAATGCATAATCGACCTCCGGCCGGCGGATTTGTATATGTAACCACGCCTGTAACCGCGTGTTTACTCAATACGCATGATTGAGGATTTACACTAACATTACTTATATTACAAACATCAGGTTTCAAACTGCCTGTACTGGATATATTGCGCGTTATGCTTACATTAAAACTTTTGTTTGCACAATACATAGGCACAACCATCATAACAAAGTATTTATTTACATGAGCAGGAGCAAAATTTACCGACAGTGATTCCGTATTTCCGACAGGAAGATTATCACTACATTCAAAAGGAGCTAACCAGCTTGGATTAGTCATCGTAGTTGTAAATGCTTCATATTTGCTGTCAAAAGGTCCCCATATTGCAAAATCGGCATTTAAGGAATGTGAAACACTGCCATCGCCGCCTGAATATGCAAAATCAAATACAATATTACCGGCCTGATTAACTTGCATATAAATAAATTGAGGGCGCATTGCATAAGCGTTACCAATACATCCCATTGCCGTTCTAAATGCATTAAAACTGGGAAATTCATTTTCACATGTTACGCCTCCAAATTCACCGCCTAATCCACAAAAATTACAACTTCCGTCATCATAATAATTACATGAAATATATTCGGACATACCTGAATGGTGGTGTAAACTACTATTGCATATATCGGTTGCATACGTAAGAGTATTACCTGTAAACAATAACGCTCTGCCCATATTTTCGTCAATGCGAACACCACAACTGCTGTTGCCGTAGTTACAAAAATCGGAAGCAGGGTCGGACGGAAGGTTAATTTCGTTATCGTGAGTATGTAATCCTTCATGAATATGTTTAATTGCATATTCTTGAGCATTCAAAAAACTTGCAGAACACAGACTGCATATTATCAGAACAAACTGTAATATAAAACGGTATATTATGCTTTTCATGAATAAAATATTAGTACTTCTCATAATATTTATATTGTAAAAATTTATTAAAATAAATGCAGTTCTAACTTTACTAAATCACACGGTAAATCTAAAACCGCACTGTAACTTTCTTTTATATAAAATTACCATTCAAACTAATAATGAAATAATCAAACAAAATAATGATTTCTTGTTCATTACATATAATATGTGTATTACTATAAATCACATGCCAATACAACTAAATTAATGACTTTGTACAAGAATACCTTAATCTGTTATCATTGTGCCTCTCATTAAAGTTTTACAAATGTAAGAAATAATATTATTTTTTAAGCAAATAATTGTTGTATTTTTTCGTAACAATACAATAATAGCAAGATATTATTACAGTTACAAATTAAAATTATTTTAGAATAATGTTAAAATTAATAAAATATCAGATGAATACAAAGCAGATGATTTGCAAAACAGTTTATTTCGTTTCGTTTTTCATTTCTACTGCTGCCCTCACAAAATCCACAAACAAAGGATGAGGGTTGAGAACTGTGCTTTTGTATTCGGGATGAAACTGAACGCCAACAAACCAGCGATGCGAAGGTATTTCCATTATCTCAACCAAACCTGATGTTTCGTTGATTCCTGTTGCTATCATGCCTGCATCGGCAAACTGTTTAAGATAGTCGTTGTTAAATTCATAACGATGACGATGGCGTTCCGATATTTTTGTTTGTTTGTAAATTTTTGCAACAAGCGATTTTTTCTCTAATTTGCAAGGATACGCTCCAAGTCGCATTGTTCCTCCTTTTTCGGTTACTTTTTTTTGTGATTCCATAATATCAATCACAGGATGTGGAGTTGCAATTTCCATTTCGGTAGAATTTGCATCTGCATATCCGAGTACATTACGCGCAAATTCAGTAACAGCGCATTGCATTCCAAGACATATTCCAAAAAACGGAATATTATTTTCGCGGGCAAATTTTACTGCGGCAAACTTTCCGTCAATGCCGCGACTGCCAAATCCGGGCGCAACCAAAATTCCATTCATCGAACCTAAAAGTTGACTTACGTTATTATCATTAAGTTTTTCTGAATTTATAGTTTGCACAATTACCTTACATTCGTTTGACGCTCCTGCATGTACAAAAGATTCGGATATGGATTTGTATGCATCCGGCAGTTGAGTATATTTTCCTACAAGCGCAATTAAAACTTCATTTTTGGGATTTTTCACCTTATTCAAAAAGTCTTTCCACTGACATAATTCCTTTGCTTTATTTTGAGGAAGATTTAATTTTCGTAATGTTATCTGGTCTAATTTTTCTTCACTCATTTTTATGGGAACATCGTATATGGTTGAAACATCGATTGACTGTATTACGGCATCAGTATCAACATTACAGAACAAAGCAACTTTTTTTCTGATTTCCGCACTAAGATTTTTTTCGGTACGCAAAACCAGAATATCCGGTTGTACTCCATTTTCCAACAATGCTTTTACAGAGTGTTGAGTAGGTTTTGTTTTCAATTCGCCTGCTGCTGCAAGATAAGGAACAAGAGTTAAATGTATAACAACAGAATTTGCACTTCCCAACTGATAACGTAATTGACGCATTGCTTCGATATAAGGCAAAGATTCTATATCTCCAACCGTGCCGCCTATTTCGGTAATAACAACATCAAACCGATGTTTGGTTCCCAATAACTGTATGCAACGTTTTATTTCATCGGTAATATGAGGTACAACCTGTACTGTTTTTCCGAGATAATCGCCTTTGCGTTCTTTGTTGATAACGGATTGATATATTCTTCCTGTTGTTACGTTATTTAATTGTGTTGTATGAGTATTCAAAAATCTTTCGTAATGTCCCAAATCAAGGTCGGTTTCGGCGCCATCTTCGGTAACATAACATTCGCCGTGTTCGTAAGGATTAAGAGTTCCTGGGTCAACATTCAGATATGGATCCAGTTTTTGTATTGTAACCGAATATCCGCTTGCCTGCAACAGTTTTGCCAGCGATGATGCTATAATTCCTTTTCCAAGCGATGAAGTAACTCCACCTGTTACAAATATGTATTTTGTATTCGTTTCCATTCTGTCCGAATAATATTTACCTGTTTTCAAATATTTTGATATTTTACAGTTTTTATATTGTCTGGTCAAGCAGTTTTATTTTTTCTTCAAGAATTATAACTTCTTCTTTACCTTTTTCAATTTTGCGTTTTACTTCGGATACAACTGTATCTGCATTTTTTGATTTTGCAAAGAACCCGATATTATTTTCCCAAAGAGCAATATCCGCTTCAATTTGACGAATTTGTCCGAGCAGACGGTCTCTTTCGTTGCGAAGAGTTTTCATTTGACCTTTATTTGTTTGAACGCTTTCCAAACGTGTCTTGAATTTTACTAATTTTCTGTCTTTTTCGCTTATATTCAAAATTTTGAACAGATTATCAAGTGCATTGCGATATTCGCTTTGTACACGTGATTTTTCTTTTATTGGAACATAGCCGATAGCCGCCCAGCTACGTTGAAATTCTTTGATTGCATCAAGATTTCTTACAACATTTTCATTGGCTTCGTAGCCTTTGATTTCATTTATAATTGCTTCTTTTGCTTTCAGATTTTCATCATAGCGTGAATCCTGTTCGCGTTGTATGTTATTACGATTGTGGAAGAAAGCATCACATGCAGAACGGAAACGTTTCCACATTTCGGCAGAAACTTTTCGCGGAACAATTCCTATTTCTCTCCATTCTCTTTGCAATTTCACGAACTGTTCGGTAGTTTTTTTCCAGTCTGTACTTTGAGCAAGTTCTTCTGCCTGTTCGCATAAAGCACGCTTTAACAGCAGATTTTCTTCCATTGCTTTTTTGAAATCGCTGTAAAATTTACGTTTTCTGACAAAAAATTCATCACATGCTTTTCTGAAACGCAAATAAATTTTTCCATTGTCTTTTTTTGATGCAAAACCTATTGATTTCCATGCTTTTTGCATTTCCAGCAAAGATTTCGATGCTTTATTCCATTCTTTATTTGTTTTAATTTCACAAGCAAGCAATTCTTCTATTTTTTCACAAAGCGTCATTTTTGCTTTCAGATTTTGTTCGTGCGTTTCTTTTTGCTGTTCAAAATATTCCTGATGTTTTTTGTTTATTTTTGATGTTGCTTCTTTGAAGCGTTCCCAAATTTGTTCTTTCAGTTCGTTTGGCACAGGTCCTGTTTCGCGCCACTGTTCGTGATATTTTTGAAGTTTTCTGAAAGCATTTACAACCGATGGTTCAAGTAAAAGTTCTTCCGCTTTTTCGCACAGTTGTATTTTGGCTTCAAGATTTCTTTTGAAATCCATATCGCGCAGTTCTTTGTTGATTTTCAGATAATCATAAAAATTTTCAATATGATGATTATATGTGTCCCACAAATCTTTCATGTGAGTTTGTGGAATAGGTCCTGTTTCGCGCCATCTTTTTTGAAGTTCTTTAAATTCCTGAAATGTGCGATTTATATTTTCTTTTCTGTCAACAAGTTCTTTCAACTCGTCAATCAGTTTCAGTTTTATTTTATAATTTTCTTCCTTGCTGTTTTCGAGATTTCTAAGATATACGCTGCGTTTGATTTTATATGAATTAAACAGTGATTTAAATTCAATTTCATCTTTATCAATCGGCGCTACGTAACTTTCTATATCATTACCTTTTGCAATATATTCCTGTTTGTATGTATCCTGTTCCTGACGCAATATTTTATAAAATGAAGTTTTGATAGCATCTATATCCTTGCGTATTTTTTCAACAGGTTGAGTTTCCAACACGGTTCTGAAAGCAGTAACCAATTCCGATTTATTCATATTGGAAAAATCGGAAAAACTTTCAGTATCTTCTTCATCGTCAATTTCTTCATTCTCTTCCAAATCAAATTCTTCAGAGTCGGCGGCAATTAGAGCTTCTTCATTAGAAAAATCAATCATTTCATTTTCCTGTGTTTGCACTGAATTTTCATCCGCTTCGTTTGCAACTTCATTAAATGATTTTTCCAATTCTTCGGCAGTCAAAGTTGTTTCATTAGAAAAATCAATCATTTCATTTTCCTGTGTTTGAACTGAACTTTCATCTGCTTCATTTGTAACTTCATCAAGAGATTTTTCCAATTCGGTTTCATTCACAGTTTCATTTGTTGTTTCTTCACCTTTAACAGTTTCGATGTTGTTTTCTACAGCATCGAATTGTTCATCCTGAACAGAGTTTGTGTTATTAACATCCATAGCATTACATTTTTATTACAAAACGCAGAAAACATTTCTACGCAATTAAGACTGCGAAAGTAGTAATTTTTTTAATGATTACAAAAATCAAGTAATGTTTTCTACACAAAATCATATAAAAAATAATTGCCAGACTTTTTTATGTAAAAAATATTTGAATCGAAAACAATCAAAAACAACAATTTTAATAATTTTAATATTTATATAAATATTTCACGTTTTACGATAATATTTTTATCGGAATATTTTGAGATAATACAGAGCAGCAGTGTTATATCCGTAAATTAAACAACTGTGATAATAATATTTAAACAATCATAATTTGTGCGACATAAAGCATTTGACATTTTGATATTTTAAAAATATTTAAAATATTTAATGTATATTTGCATCATATACTTTCAATTATGCGAATAGATATACTTACAGTTGTTCCGGAGTTACTCGAAAGTCCGTTGAATTATTCCATTGTGAAACGCGCACGCGAAAAGAATGTTGTTGAAATATACGTTCACGATATTCATGATTATGGAAAAGGAAATTATCGTCAGGTTGACGATTATTCGTTTGGCGGCGATTCGGGCATGGTGCTTATGATTGAGCCTGTTTTTAATATGATAAGCGAATTAAAAAGCGCACGCAGTTATGATGAAATAATTTACATGTCGCCTGATGGTTTGCAATTTACTCAAAACGAAGCAAATCGCTTATCAACAAAAGAAAATATAATAATTCTTTGCGGACATTTCAAAGGAATTGACCATCGTATTCGCGAACATCTGATTACTCGTGAAATTTCAATCGGCAATTATGTTATTTCGGGTGGCGAACTTGCAGCGTCAGTGATTATTGATGCGATTGTAAGAATTATTCCCGGCGCAATTTCAGATGAAACTTCGGCTCTCACCGATTCGTTTCAAGACGGATTGCTTGCTCCGCCTATATATACACGACCTGCTGAATTTAACGGATGGAAAGTTCCTGATATTCTGTTGTCAGGAAATCATAAAAAAATTGCAGAATGGCAGGAAGAACAGGCAATTGCAAGAACAAAACTGTTGCGTCCGGAACTGTTGAAAGAAGATTAATCAAAATATTTCTTCATAAAAAATTATTTACTGTTTACATCTGCATAGTTTGATTTTTTTATCGCATTTGTTTCAACAGTTTATAAACTGGTTGCCGTAATGTAAGATATAATTTGTACCTTTGCACGCAAATTTCAAAAAACTACAATGAAAGAAACCGATTACCAAACAGCCGAAGAATTAGGTCTGTTGCCCGAAGAATTTGACAGAATAAAAGAAATTCTCGGAAGAACTCCGAATTTTACCGAACTCAGCATCTATTCAGTGATGTGGTCGGAACATGCATCTTATAAAAATTCCATAAAATGGCTTAAAACTTTGCCTAAAAAAGGTAAACATGTTTTAGCCGAAGCAGGAGCAGAAAACGCAGGACTTGTTGATGTCGGCAATGGTTATGCCTGCGCCTTCAAAATAGAATCGCACAATCACCCGTGCGCCGTTGAACCGTATCAGGGAGCGGCGACAGGAGTTGGCGGAATAAACAGAGACGTTTTTACTATGGGTGCGCGACCCGTTGCGCAACTTAATTCTCTGCGCTTCGGAAGTTTGAAATCAGAACGTACAAAATGGCTGCTTAAAGGCGTTGTTAAAGGAATAGGCGACTATGGAAATGCATTTGGAGTGCCTGTTGTAGGCGGCGAAGTGTTTTTTGACGACTGTTACAGCATGAATCCTCTGGTAAATGCGATGTCGGTAGGACTTGTACGTATGGAAAATACTATTTCCGCTGTTGCAAAAGGCGCTGGAAATCCTGTATATATTGTTGGTTCTTCGACAGGGAAAGATGGAATACACGGCTCTACATTTGCTTCGGCTGACATTACCGAAGATTCGGCTAACGATATTCCTTCTATTCAGGTGGGCGACCCGTTTATGGAAAAACTTCTTCTCGAAGCCACTTTGGAACTTAACAAAACGGATGCAGTAATCGGCATGCAGGACATGGGTGCGGCAGGAATCATCTGCTCTACATCCGAAATGTCGGAAAAAGGCGGCTGCGGAATGAAAATATATCTCGACAAAGTTCCTCTTCGTCAAAAAAATATTGAAGCGTGGGAAATTCTTCTTTCCGAATCACAGGAACGAATGCTTGTTGTTGTAGAAAAAGGTAAGGAAAAAACAGTAGAAGATATTTTTGAAAAATGGGACTTGGCTTGCGCCGTAATAGGAGAAGTGATTGACGAAGACAGACTGCTGTTTCATTATCATGGCAAACTTGTTGCCGACATTCCTGCTTCAACGCTTGTGCTTGGAGGAGGCGCTCCTGTTTACGACAGAGAATATAAAGAACCCCAATATTACAGAGAATACAAAAAATTTGACATAAATAACGTTACTCAACCAGAAAATTTGAAAGAAGTAGCGATGTCGCTTGCGGCAAATCCGAATATCGCTTCAAAACGCTGGGTTTACGAACAGTACGATACAATGGTAGGCACTAAAA
This sequence comes from Prevotellaceae bacterium, assembly GCA_031255755.1. Taxonomy (GTDB): domain Bacteria; phylum Bacteroidota; class Bacteroidia; order Bacteroidales; family UBA932; genus JAIRKV01. The sequence continues at coordinate 9,722 of JAIRRX010000025.1, forward strand.
ATATGAGTACCAACAAACCTTCGGATGCAGCGATTGTGAACATAAAAAAAACGGATACAGCCCTTGTGCTTACAACCGACTGTAACTCGCGATACGTAAAAGCCGACCCCGAAACAGGCACAATGATTGCCGTTGCCGAAGCCGCACGAAACATAGTTTGCAGCGGGGGCGACCCATGTGCAATAACAAACTGCCTAAACTTCGGCAATCCGTATAATCCCGAATCGTACTGGCAATTTGTGGGAGCGATAAAAGGCATGTCGCGTGCGTGTGAATATTTCGGCACGCCTGTTACCGGCGGCAACGTAAGTTTTTACAATCAGTCAAACATAGATGGAAAAATTGAATCGGTGAACCCTACGCCCGTAATAGGAATGCTTGGGCTTTTGAAAACAAAAAACAACCAAATGACTCTTGCTTTCAATGAGGCGGGAGATGCAATATTCATACTTGGAAAACAGGTTGAAGACATTGCCTCTTCGGAATATCTTTATTCGTATCATAAAATCACCGCTTCGCCGGCTCCGTATTTTAATATCGAAGAAGAATACGGTCTGCATCAAATATTACAGCAACTAATCACAGACAAACTTATTGACAGCGCGCATGACATTTCTGACGGCGGACTGTTTGTAACGCTGCTTGAATCGGCGATGCCGCACAATTTGGGTTTCAATATTGCAACCGATGAAAAAATGCGCAAGGATGCTTTTCTGTTTGGAGAGGCGCAGGGAAGAGTTGTTGTTTCGGTAGGTAAAAAAAATATTGATGCCTTTGTTGACTTTATGAAAGGGCAAAGCCTGCCTTGCGTACAAATCGGAAACGTTACGGAATCGGAAATTTTGATAGACAGGGAATCGTTCGGCAAAACCGCCGACATCAAAAAGATATATGATACTGCTATCGAAAAAATAATGGAAAAATAATTAAAGATTAACCATCTTTGAGAACACCAAAGGTAAATGGTGTTTTTTTACGTCAGTCCTTATAACGCCGAAGCAACAACCACAGCGCGTCATTGCGAACCGCGAAGCGGTGAAGCAGGAAGCAACCGCATGTCGTCATTGCGAGGAATGAGCGAAGCGAATGACGAAGCAATCCAGTAATTAATAGTGAGTATCTAGATTGCTTCGCTGATACTCGCAATGACGTACAAAAACAATAAAAAATCATGTTAATCCTAAAATCATATTAATCATGGTTCGGACAAATGATGAAGAATAAACAAAACGAAAAATCAAGGGCGAAGCCCTTTGAG
>JAIRRX010000027.1 GCA_031255755.1 Prevotellaceae bacterium
CGATTCCATTGGTCGTAGAGACGACTGTTGTTTCGTCGCCCTGCGGCGTCTGTATCTGTCCGCCGGTTTTTATTACCTGTCTGAAAGTTCCCGGAGTAAGGATTTCGGTCTGTATTCCGGCTATCGTATTGTCTTCGTGGTCATCGTCGTCGTGGTCATGAACGCATTCCTGACTTTTGTGGCTTTGCTCTCCGTTCTTTGAACTCGAATTGCAGCCATATATAAATATTGTTATAATTATAATAATTCCTGTTATATATATTCTTTTCATTGTAATAATTTTTATTTTTTATATTTGATTGATTAAAATTTAAAAGCAGGGCGCCGTACAACGCCATGCAGAAAAGTATTGCCCGAAATATATCAGGCTATAGAATATGGAGGAGCACGTAAACCGTTGATGCGGCTTACGTTTGCTGACTTACAGAGAAAAGGCTTTTCCCTGTAGCGATGTTTTCCTGTATAGACGAGTTTTGCCTCTGTACAATATAATTCAAAATATACCGGTACAGAATCAAAATTAAAATTATGCCCGCTGTGAGGATTGTTATGTTTTATTTCGCTTTGTTCCGAAACGATATAGGTGGCTTTTGTAATACAGTTGCTGTCGGATACCTTATTTTCATCGTTGTCATGATTATAGCGATTTATAGAACAGTCCGGAGAACATTTTTCGCCATCACATTCATGTTCGTCATGACTCAAAACAATACAAACCGTATTCCCGTGGTGATAATGCGGAATGACGGTCGATATCTGCAATGACATGACCGCTAACGTAATAATCAATATGGAAAATAATCGCTTCATATATTCAACCATGAATGTATATTATAATTTATCCGCCGCAAAGGTAATACAATTTTTTAATTAATAACAAAAAAAATTACAAACCGCTGTTATTCAGAATTATCGTTTTGATGTGCGGCAGGATTATCGACGGTAAATCTTGAAATATTTTGAATAATGCCTGTCTATTCCTGACGATCTGTTCCGATAGGTAAATATTTGAAAGCCGCGGTTGTTTTGAAGAGGCGTTTTTGAATCTGCGAATAGCAGAACCGGTTATCAGGATATGTTCACATGGAGAAAAAATGTTTCCGGATACCTCGAAATTTGAACGCAAAATTTCGTTCAAATTTGCCATATTTATATGGAATATATTGCATTTTGATGTAAAATTTTTATAAAAAACAAATTTTTATTTATGTTTCACAACATATTTTTTTCATGTTTTTCAACATCAGTTTTTCAATATTTTGTTTTTCAATATATTCATTTATAGTGTTTTATATGAAATACCCCCAAAATCGGCAAATCAAAACGTTTAACCGTTAAATAAATATGTATATTGCAGGTAATAAATTTTCATATAACTTTACGCGCAGATATATTACGTTATTTTAAATTAACTATTGTTTAAATTTAAATTTTATTGGCATGAATAAAGCAGAACTGATTGATGCGATGGCAAAGGAAGCATCGTTAAAAAAGGCAGACGCAAAAAAATTGTTGGACGCGTTTGTGAAAGTTACTTCGGAATCTCTTGTCAAAGGAGATAAAGTAGCATTATTCGGATTTGGAACTTTTTCCATAATCGAAAGAATTGCCCGAACAGGCCGTAATCCTATCACTGGAGCAAGTCTTAATGTACCGGCGAAGAAAGTTGTAAAATTCAAAGCCGGTTCGGAATTGAGTGAGAAGGTGAAATGAAAACTGAATTTGACGGTTTTTTAACAGGGTTGTTCTGAAAACAACCCTGTTTTATGTTTTGTCAATTGATAGCAATTTGCTGATAAATAGTCATTAAATAACAAGTGGCGAAATAAAAATATCGCTTTTCAAAAAAAAAGCGTAATTTTGTAGCGCTATTTAAGGAAATATATATGGAATTAAAATTATCGGCAGAAGTAGGTGAAATTATTCGTTATAGCAGAGAAGACACTATCAGACTGGGGAACAATACTGTTTCTCCCGACCACTTTTTTCTGGGAATAATCAGGCACGGAGATAACGACGCATTCAGGTTACTGACAGAACTTAATGTTGACGTAAATGAATATCAATATCTGATTGAAAGCAAATTACGTTCATCCAGCCAGGAATCGCAGGCACATCCGGCTGCGAGTGTCGGAACGGGAAACACAGCAAGCGTATTTTTGACAAGAGCGGCAGACACCGTTCTGAGGAAAATGCAATTGGAAGCCCGTTCGATGAAAGAAACGGAACCCAAAGCCATTCACATGCTTCTTGCAATTTTAAGCGAAGGCACTTCGTTTGTAACCAAACAGTTAAACAGAGACGCCATCGACTATGACGTGCTGAAAAACCATCTGAACGGCGAACAGGCATTTGTTGACAACGATTACGATGACGACGACGATGATGATGAAGAGGAAAACATTAATACCCGTCAGAAAACACATACAACTTCAAGAACTGCAGGAACATCGGCAATCGACAATTTCAGTACGGATTTAACCAAAATTGCAGCGGAAGACAAGATGGATCCCGTTGTGGGCAGAGAAAGGGAAATCGAACGCCTGACACAGATATTGAGCCGCCGCAAAAAAAACAATCCCGTACTTATCGGCGATCCCGGAGTTGGCAAAACGGCCATTATAGAAGGCCTCGCCCTCAAAATCGCGAACAGGCAGGTGCCAAGAATCTTGCTTAATAAAAGGCTTGTCGCTTTGGATGTTGCCTCCATTGTTGCCGGAACAAAATATCGCGGGCAATTTGAAGAACGGATGAAAGCTATTCTGGCCGAACTTCTCAAACATCCCGAAATAATACTGTTTATCGACGAACTGCATACTATTGTCGGCGCCGGAGGGACT
>JAIRRX010000048.1 GCA_031255755.1 Prevotellaceae bacterium
TTTCCTGCGCTTCCAAGTACGTTTATACATTTATGTTTGTAAAGTTCTTTAAGCGCGTCTCGTGCAGGTCCCAAATATTTGCGCGGGTCAAATTCGGCGGGCTTTGTTGCAAACACTTCGCGAACTGCGGCGGTCATTGCCAAACGTCCGTCACTGTCGATATTGATTTTACAAACAGCTGAAGTTGCCGCTTTGCGCAGTTGGTCTTCGGGAATACCGATAGCATCTTTCAACGCTCCACCGTATTGGTTGATAGTTGCAACCTTATCCTGAGGAACCGACGACGAGCCGTGAAGCACAATTGGAAATCCCGGAATACGTTTTTCTATTTCTGCAAGAATATCGAAACGTAATGGCGGCGGAACCAATATTCCATCGGCATTGCGCGTACACTGTTCGGGTTTAAATTTGTTTGCTCCGTGAGACGTACCGATTGAGATTGCCAGAGAATCAACGCCTGTTTTGTTTACAAAATCTTCAACCTGCGCAGGTTCAGTATAAGTATGATGTTCTGCGACAACATCATCTTCGATGCCGGCAAGTACGCCAAGCTCGCCTTCGACAGTTACGCCGTGCTTGTGAGCAAATTCGACAACGGCTTTTGTAAGCATAACATTTTCATCATACGGAAGATGAGAACCGTCAATCATCACTGACGAAAAACCTGTATTAATGCACGATTCGCAAAGTTCGAAAGTATCGCCGTGATCTAAATGTAATACAACAGGAATTGCATAACCCAATTCTTTTGCATATTCAACAGCGCCTTGAGCCATATATCGCAAAAGAGTCTGATTTGCATATTTGCGTGCGCCGCTCGAAACCTGCAAAATCACAGGAGATTTTGTTTCTACACAGGCAGCAATTATAGCCTGCATTTGTTCCATGTTGTTAAAATTAAATGCAGGTATCGCATACCCGCCTGTAATTGCTTTTTCAAACAATTTTTTGGAATTTACCAATCCTAATTCTTTGTAACTTACCATGATTTTTGTAATTTTATGAACTTTTTCATTGTACAAAAATACAAAAAATAATAACAATACAAACATTATTATTATAATATACTAATACACAGATGATAAAATTATCCTGTAAAATTTAAAACCTGACAAGGTTAAACATAAGCCAAAAAACTTTTTATTAAATCTTAAAAAGCCATCTCACTGTTGACAGTAAAATATAAACTATCACCGACAGACTTATTCCTGCAAAACCAAATAGTATTACAAATATCAACGACATTGCCAAAAATATTATTTTCGTGATATTTTTTTTGATTATCTGACTTTCATTAAAGTTTATTTTCAGTGCAAACATTGGAATTTCGCAAACCAGTAATATTGACATTACAATACATAATACTATTATCAAAATATCGGAATCCAGAATATTTTGAATAAATGTGTATTTGTTTGCAGCAAGAACTGTTGCTAATATAAATATTGCATTTGCAGGAGTCGGCAATCCTAAAAATGAACTGTGTTGACGCTCGTCAATATTAAATTTTGCAAGACGCAAAGCCGAAAAAACAGTAATTATAAACGGAAATCCGTATAACGGTACGCCGATTATCGGAAGTCTCAATATATCAGGATCTACTTTAATCAGCAACTGATGCAATACTGCTGCCGGAACAACGCCGAAACTCACCATATCGGCAAGAGAATCCAATTGTACGCCCAATGTTGAATAGGCTTTTAAAACGCGAGCTAACAATCCGTCGAAAAAATCAAAAAATACGGAAAAGAATAAAAAATATGATGCTATTTCAAATTCATTCCGAAAAACAAATACCAAAGCCAAACAACCTGATAACAAGTTGCATGATGTTAATATATTGGGGATTATTTTTTTTGTTATTGTCCACATATCTCTAAATTTATAATAAATGAAAACAGTTTTTTTTATTTGCCTGCGGCAATTTAAAATATTTCATGTAAATTTGCCACAAAACTACAAAAATATGTTGAAATATTTACTATTATGTTTATTATTTTTAAATATTTGCGCGTGTAAAAATACACGTCAGGCTGAAAACAGCAAAACAGAAACGCCGAAAAATATTAAAAAACCCAATGTTGTTCTTGTTTCTCCGCAAAACGGACAGCAAGTAAAGCAAAATGAAATAATTAATATTGAATATGAAATAAAAAACGACAGTTTTAACATTGATACAACAATTCTGTTTGTAAATAACCGTGAAGTTGAACGTTTTTCAGGCACAAACTGCAAATGGACGATGAATGAAAAACGCACGGGAAGGCAATCGCTGCATTTGAGCATGCGAGCCAACGGCATTGAAGTTGCAAGCACAACATTTATATTAAAATATTTTCCGCCTGCGCCTCAATATTATTCTTATTCGATTGTTAAACAATATCCGCACAATACAAATTTTTTCACGCAAGGTTTATTTTTTGATGAAGGATTTTTATACGAAGGTACTGGACATTATGGAAATTCGGCATTATTGCAAATTGAACCTGTATCGGGAAATGTTGTTAAATCGGTAAATCTTGACAAAAATTTTTTTGGGGAAGGAATTACGCTTGTGAAAGACAGGATTTATCAACTTTCGTGGTACGAACATCAATGTTTCATATACGATAAAAACACTTTCGCCAGACTTGCCGTGCTGTCATATTCCGGCGAAGGCTGGGGCATTACAACAGTTGATAATTTATTGGCTGTAAGCAACGGAACGTCCATTATAAGTTTTGTAAGTCCCGAAAATTTTGCCGAAGTCAGACGTATTGAAGTTTGCAACGACAAAGGAAATGTCGGTCAACTCAACGAACTTGAATTTATTGATGGATTGATTTGGGCTAACGTTTGGCAAACAAATACAATAGTAATGATAAATCCTGAAACCGGTGCGGTGGTCGGGGAAATTGATTTAAGCGGAATATATGCAAATGCCAATGATGAAAATTGCCTGAACGGAATTGCTTATGATACAAAAAACAAACGTATTTTTGTTACAGGCAAACGCTGGTCAAAACTTTTTGAAATAAAAACGGTGAAAAAATAAACAATCGCTCGCAAACAACAATCGAATGACTACGGAAAACATAAATAATAAAAGATATTCCGATGATTATGAAATCAAAGTTGCTGTTGTAATCTTAAACTGGAACGGACGAAAAATTTTGGAAGAATTTTTGCCATCGGTTGTGAAAAATACAGTTTGCGAACAAACAAAAATTATAATTGCAGATAACGGTTCGACAGATGATTCTTTGGATTTTTTATCGCAAAAATTTCCTGATACGGAACAAATAATTCTCGACAAAAATTACGGTTTTGCAGGTGGATACAATCGCGCTTTGGAAAAAATAAATGCAAAATATTTTGTTTTACTCAATTCGGATGTTGAAGTTACCGAAAACTGGCTTTCTCCTTTGGTTTCATATCTTGACGAAAATGATAATGTTGCCGCATGTATGCCGAAAATATTGTCATACAGACAAAAAACTCACTTTGAATATGCAGGCGCTGCCGGTGGATTTATTGATAAATACGGTTATCCATTTTGTCGCGGACGAATTTTAAACAATCTCGAAATTGACGAAAGGCAATACGATACACCAACAGATGTGTTTTGGACAACAGGCGCATGTATGATTATCCGTTCGGAAATATATAATAAATTAAAAGGATTTGACGAATATTTTTTTGCTCACATGGAAGAAATTGATTTATGCTGGAGAATACAGCATGCAGGTTATTCGCTCGCATGTATTCCGAAATCAACGGTTTTTCATCTCGGAGGCGGTACGCTTGACATGAACAATCCGAAAAAAACTTACTTGAATTTTCGCAACAATCTGTTTATGCTTGCAAAAAATCTGCCGGAAAAAAACTTCAAACGAACAATATTTATGCGATTAATATTGGATTTCCTTTCTGCGACAGTGTTTTTGATTTCGTTGAAATGTGCACATTTTGCGGCAGTTGTTAAAGCGCATTTTCATTTTTACAAATCGATAAAAACATTGAAAAGAAAACGCAGAGAAATTTTAATGTTTTCAAAAGTAGCCAAAGTTTCTAACATATACGGAAAATCAATTGTATTGAAATTTTTTAAATCAGGTAAAAAATTGAAATTTTCGGAAATAGATATTCAATAATCCTTACTGTATTCTGAAAATATGTAAAATAACAGACATTAATTAACCGTTAATTTGATTGGGTAACATTCTTTTGCTGACTGTAAAAATTGAATATAATTTTTTCACTCAAACACATTCAGTTTGTTGTACAAAGAATCGCGTTCAACAGGCGTAAATCCTGCATCTTTTATAAACTTCACCATTTCATCTGTTGTCATCGATGGATTTTGTTCTTCTGAGCCTGCCATCGAATAGATTTTGGTAGAATCGTCAATAGTTCCGTCCATATCATCTGCGCCAAAGTGCAAGGCAAATCTTGCAAGATTCTTGCCAAGCATAGGCCAGTACGATTTTATATGCAAAATATTATCAAGAAATATGCGCGAAACAGCAAAATTTTTAAGAACATCTATGTCATTTATTTCGCCTATTTCCGAAATACTGTTATTTAATTGTTTATATTTCAGTGGAATAAAAGCATTGAAACCATGTGTTTTATCTTGCAATTTGCGTAATGTTTCAAGATGATTTAATCTGTGAAAATATGTTTCGATATGTCCGAAAAGCATAGATGCATTGGATGTGATGCCGAGTTGGTGCGCTGTTTCATGAATTTCAAGCCATGTATTTGTACTTGATTTGTGATGGCATATCTGTGCGCGGACTTTACTGTCGAATATTTCAGCGCCTCCGCCCGGGATTGAATTTAATCCTGCTTTTTTCAATTTAAGCAAACCTTCGTAGAATGTTAGGTTGGAATTTTTAATCATATAATCAAGTTCGACAGCCGTAAACGCTTTGATGTGTATTGCAGGAAATAGTTGTCTTATTTCAGCAACCAAGTTACAGTAAAAGTCTAAGTCATGATTGGGATGTACTCCGCCAACGATATGTATTTCGCTAATATCTTCCGTGTAATGTTTTTTACATATTTCAAGCATTTCGTTTATGCTGTAATCCCATGCATCGGCATCGTTAATATTGCGGCGATATGAACAGAATTTGCAATTATGAACACAAATATTTGTAGGTTCCAGATGAAAATTTTTATTAAAAAAAACAAAATTCCCGTTTATCCGTTTTCGTTTTTCGTTTGCCAGTAATGCTAATGCAGGAAGATTATGAGATTGGTACAGTTCTAATCCTTCGAGGAGAGTAATTCTTTCGTTTGCTTCGATTTTTTCGCTAATTGCAGATAAAAATCTGTCGCACGACAATATTTTTTTTAATTCTTTATTCATTTACTGCTTTGGCATTTTGACATACAAATTTTAATTTTTATCTGTTTGAAACATATATAATATATTAAAATACTGCTTTGCAAACTTTTGCAACATTATCAGGTATTCCGAAAGTATAAATGTGAATAGCGGGAACGTTTGCTTTTTTTAATTCTAATGCCTGCATTGTAAGCCATTCCGTGCCGACATGTTTTGCTTCAACGTTTGTTTTGCATTTTCGTAATTCGGTTTCCAATTCTTTCGGTAACGACAGATTAAAAAGTTCAGGCAAAACATCAACCTGATTGATGGTTGCAATCGGTTTGACACCGGGAATTATCGGAATGGTTATATCCGCTTCGCGACATCGTTTTACAAAATCAAAATATTTTGAATTGTCGAAAAACATTTGTGTAACAATGTAATCGGCTCCTGCATCTGCTTTTTCTTTCAAATACATAATATCCTGTTCCATAGTTTTTGCATCCGCATGTTTTTCGGGATAACCTGCCACGCCGCATGAAAAATCTGTTGGCGTAGCATTTTCTATTTCGCTGTTCAAATACATTCCTCTGTTCATATTTTTGATTTGTCTGAGCAAATCAACAGCGTGAGAATGACCATCTTTTTCGGCAATAAAAACAGGATCCGATTTCATCTTATCACCGCGCAGAACAAGCAAATTATTCATTTCCAAATAATTATAATCAATAAGAGCATCTTCGGTTTCTTCGCAGGTAAAACCGGCGCAAATTACGTGCGGAACAACTTCAATATTATATTTGAATTTTACCGCAGCGGCAACGCCAACGCTTCCCGGACGTTTTTTTGTCGTATAACGTTCGGTTTCGCCTTTTTCGTTTGTACGGTAAGCCGTATCGGCGCGATGACAGGTAACATTTATATACGATGGCGAAAATTCAAGCAAAGGTTCTATCGTACGCTGTATTTCACCGAAATTTCCACCTTTAAGCGGAGGTAAAATTTCAAATGTGAAAAGAGTTTTTTTCGAGTTTTTTAATGTGTCTGCTATTTTCATTCTATGAAATGATATTATTAAAATCTATTTGAATTATAACAATATGAGATAAATATCTCAAAATATTATCTGTCAAACTAATTTGATTACATGCTATTCGGATACAAATTTACATGATTTTTTTAATTGTTTGTTTTTTGTGAATGAGATTAATTGTAATTATCATTAAACACAAGGTATAAAATGATTCGGATATGATTAATGGAATTTTATAAATGAATGGAAATTAATTGTTATTTATTTCATTCATAAACAGCAATTTTATTAGAAATCATATCATAAAAATCGTGAATTAAATTGTCTGTGTACAAATACGCAAATATCGGATATTCTTCATTCAGTCTGTAACGAATATAATCTGTGAGAATTGCAGGCGAATGAATATTATTAAAGTTTTCAAATTCTTCTTCTTCAATTTCCATAATAGCATCTTTCTCCCGCATACCTGATTGAATTTTATGCAAATATGAATTAATAATACAAAAAATCATACTTTCGGGACATCCCAATATTGTGCTGTCAGGCAAATATTTAACTTGAAATGTAGAAATATCGCCAACCGACATTGGATTTATTGAAATGCGTTTTTCTATCATTTTACGAATTACGGAGGTTGTTTGCAAAAATAAATTTTTCATGTCAGATAAATTAATTTATTGATTTTGTTTTATATTAGTTTCAACAATAAAATGTGAAAAATATTTAATAATGTTTTGTATATTGCTTTACTATCATATATGATTGCATAAAACAAAAGTAAACATTTTTTCTTTGCAGCAATCATTTTTGATAGAAAATTATGAATCAGGAAACAATTTTAATATGTATAGGGTTGAAAATAAGAGAACTGCGAAAAGAACGAAATTTGTCGATAATGGAACTTTCAGACAAACTTGAAATTGAATATAACAATCTTATTAGAATTGAAAAAGGGAGAACAAATTTTACTATCGGCACATTGCTAAAAGTTTGTCGTGCGCTTAATGTAAAACTTGTTGATATTGTCAATGTAGAATAATATTTTAGGAAAACACGTTTGACAGTATTTCAGGCAGGTTTCATGACAACATGTTGTGGTTCCGGAAATTTCTTTAATCACTTCAATGTATCCGATTTGGTTTTCTATTGTATCAATTTTGAATTTATGTAATTAACAGCATACTTTTTAAAACATTACTCAAAATTATTAAGTGACTGCATTGGCAAAATATCGTGAATAAACTTGTAATTCGGCAATAAATTAGTACATTTGCATAAATGTATTAAATAAAATTGAAAAAATGATAACAGCACAATCGACAAATACTTTATTGCTGGTGCGACCTGCAAACTTCGGTTTCAATGTACAGACGGCTGTAAACAATGCTTTTCAAACAAAAACCGAAAATTCGGAATTGCAGAAATACGCATTGAAAGAATTTGATAAACTTGTCGAAACTTTGATTGCAGCAAAGGTAAATCCGATAGTTGTGAATGACGAAGCGCATCCGCAACTTCCCGATTCTGTTTTTCCGAATAACTGGTTTTCAACGCATAGCGATGGAAGTTTGTGTTTGTATCCAATGTTTGCCGAAAACAGACGGCTGGAACGCAAAAACAATATTATCGAAATGCTGAAAAGCCGTTTTGAAATAAAAAATATTTTCGATTTTACACATTATGAACAGCAAAACAGATTTTTTGAAGGTACGGGAAGCGTGGTTTTAGACAGAGTTGGTTGCATTGCTTATGCATGTCTGTCGCCGCGAACCGACGAAGCAATTCTCGCTGATTTTTGCGAAAAACTTAAATTCAAAAAATGCAGTTTTCATGCAATGTTCGGCGATAAAGAAATTTATCATACCAATGTTATGCTGTCAATTGCCGACAAATACGCAATTATTTGTACAAAATCAATTTCAAACAGCAGCGAATTGAAAAATATCATAGAACATTTGTTGTCAACAAATAAAGAAATTATTGAAATAAGTATCGAACAGATGCAGCATTTTGCAGGAAATATGTTGCAAATATCAAACCGCAATGGCGAAAATATTCTGGCAATGTCGGCGCAGGCATATAAATCGTTGAACGCCGAACAGATAAAGAAAATCGAACGATACAATAATATTCTTTATTCCGATATTAAAACCATCGAAACGGCTGGCGGCGGAAGTTTGCGCTGTATGCTGGCTGAAATTTTTTTTGAAAACAAATCCGAGTACAATCAACTCGAATCATAAATAAAATTAATAAATATGACTGAAAATTTTTATATCGAACGTGAAGAAAAATACGGAGCGCATAATTATCATCCGCTGCCTGTTGTTTTGGAAAAAGGAAAAGGAATTTTTTTGTGGGATGTTGATGGAAAACGTTATTATGATTTTCTTTCTGCATATTCCGCTGTAAATCAAGGACACTGTCATCCGCGAATAATAGAAACGCTCAACCGGCAGGCAGACAAACTTACATTAACATCTCGCGCTTTCTATAACAATGTTTTGGGCGAATACGAAGAATATGTCTGCAAATATTTCGGATACGACAAAGTATTACCGATGAACACAGGCGCCGAAGCCGACGAAACCGCTCTGAAACTTGCACGGCGTTGGGGATATGTTCACAAGGGAATTGCCGAAAATCAAGCGCTGATAATAGTATGCGATGGAAATTTTCACGGTCGTACAATTACGGTCATTTCAATGTCAACCGACCCAGATTCATACAAAAACTACGGACCCTTTACTCCCGGATTTATAAAAATAGAATACAACAATGTTGATGAACTGCGTAAAACGCTCGAAAAATACGGAAAAAATACAGCCGCTTTTCTCGTTGAACCCATTCAGGGCGAAGCCGGCGTTTATGTTCCAGATGACGGATATTTGAAAAAATGTTATGATTTATGCAGGCAGCATAATGTTCTGTTTATTGCTGACGAAGTACAGACAGGCATAGGACGTACAGGAAAAATGCTTGCCTGCGATCATGAAAATGTACGTCCTGATATTCTGATTCTCGGAAAAGCCATATCAGGCGGCGTTTTTCCTGTTTCTGCCGTTCTTGCCGACAACGAAATAATGCTTACCATAAAACCGGGAGAACATGGCTCTACATTTGGCGGAAATCCTGTTGGATGTAAGGTCGCTATCGAAGCGTTGCAAGTTATAAAAGATGAAAATCTTGTGGAAAATGCAGAAAAAATGGGTAAAATTTTCCGTGAACAAATGTGCGATTTCAAGTCAAAAATGATTAAACTCATAAGAGGCAAAGGATTGTTGAATGCCGCAGTAATAAAACCTGTGAACGGCAAAACGGCATGGGATGTCTGTCTTGCGATGCGAGATGAAGGAGTATTGGCAAAACCGACTCACGAACATATTATTCGTTTTGCGCCGCCGCTGATTATTAACGAAAGTGAATTAACAGACGCAACAAACAGAATAAAAACTGCAATAACCAAAATTGAAAATTCAGATAATGTTTAGTTCCTAATATAAAACGTTGACAATTAAGAAATGTAAAAAGAACGGTACGAATTGCAGGAAGCAAACAGGATTAACAATAAGTGTATGATTGACACCGGCAAAATATGGATTGCTTCGCTATGCTCGCAATGACGGTTGTTGTTACTTCTGGCTTGCCAGCCCGCATTGAATGGCTTAACTGCCTTGTGGCACGGCAAACAGACAAGTTCTAACTGTGATTTATGTTTTTTCGATTAATATATTTCTCAATTCGGCGCTTGAAATGTCGTATTTTATTTCTCCGTTTTCCACGTATGAAATTGAACCTGTTTCTTCCGAAATTACAATAACGGTAGAGTCGGTTTCTTCACTCATACCGATGGCTGCACGATGTCTCATCCCGTAATGCGCAGGAAGATTGATATTATTTGTCGAAGGCAATACGCAACGCGCTGCAACAATGCGTTCGTTACGAATTATTATTGCACCGTCATGCAGCGGATTGTTCTTAAAAAATATGCTTTCTATAAGTCGTGAATTTACGTAAGCATCAATAATATCTCCTGTTTTAACATAATCGTCGAGCAGTGATTTTTTTGCAAATACAATCAAGGCGCCTATCTTCAAGTCGGACATTTTGCGTGATGCCTGTACAACTTCGTCTATTGTGTGCAGCGATTCCATGTTTTTACGCGGATGAATAAACAGGCGACTCAACGAAAATTTACTTTGTGAACGAAATCCGAGAAACAGCAGAAATCTGCGTATTTCGGGCTGAAACACAACAATCAGCGCAATCACGCCTACGCCAATAACCTGCCCGATTATTAGCGACAATAATTCCATTTTCAGCGTACGGCAAACAAGCCACAGAAAATACACAAGAATTATTCCTACAAAAATGTTCATTGCGGCAGTTCCGCGTATCAGTTTATAAACCTGATATGCAAGCAATGCCGTTATAAGAATATCCGTAATATCAATAATGCTTAATGATATGAAGTCCATCAATGTTTTGTATTTTTCAATTTGTCAATAATTTCAACCGTTTCAACAGCAGCCCGCACATCATGTACGCGCAAAATATCCGCTCCGTTCATAAGTGCGATGGCATTTACAACCGTTGTTGCATTCAGCGATTCTTCGGGAGTTGTATTCAGCAGTTTATACAGCATCGACTTTCGCGAAAAACCGACAAGCAAAGGTAATTCAAAAATTTTGAACTCATTCAAATTATTAAGTAATTCGTAGTTTTGTTCCATCGTTTTTGCAAATCCAAATCCGGGGTCAATAATAATCTCATTTACTCCTGTATCGTGTAAACGGTTGATTTTATCAATAAAGTAATCAATAATATCTTTCGTTAAATTATTGTAAATGGAATGATTTTGCATTGTTTGCGGATTTCCTTTCATGTGCATCGCTATGTAAGGAAGCCGAAGTTTTGCGGTAACATCAAACATTTTACAGTCAAGTTCGCCTGCCGAAATATCATTAACAATAAAATATCCGAATTTGTCGAATATGCTTTCAACTGCTTTTGACCTGAAAGTATCAACGGACACAGGAATGTCGGGCGCTATCTGTTTCAATATTTTCAAGCCGTGTGTCAGTCTGTTTATTTCTTCTTCGACCGAAACATCGGCGGCATCCGGTCGAGACGAATATGCTCCTGCGTCAATAATGTCAACTCCTTCTGAAATCATTTTTTCGATTCTTTCCGCAATTTGACCGTCTGTTATTGCTCGCGACTGCGAATAAAAAGAATCGGGAGTAAAATTTATAATTCCCATTACCAAAGGACGTTTATGTCCGAAGATGTTTATATTTCCGTAATTAGTCGTACTTGTTGACATTTTGCTGATTTACATATTAAATTATGATGGATAAAGATTAAAATCAATAATTGTAATTATCGTAGAAACTCGAATGTTTTTCGTATTTTAACGCATCGCTAATCATTCCCGATTTTGCGCGAATAGTAAATCCCCAATACTTTCGCATACCGAACGGCGACCACGAAAACGAAAATTCAAAACAGTGCAAATCGCGAAAAATACTTAACGATGTTGCCGTTATTTGTTTGGCAATTAAATCATATCCCGACGTAAACGACACTTTCCAATTTTTGGTAAGACTTAAATCACCGTTAAAATCAAGCGTTGGAGTATGTCTTTTCACCGTTTTCAGCGTTTTTAGCGTTGTATTGTAATTGTATGATTTGTTAAATGTATAATTGAAACGAAAATTTAACGACCACGGAACATTAAAATCCACATAATACGGAGTATAATTGTAATCTTCGTCAGTATGAGTATTGCCTGTATTTTGGAAATTATTTTGATTGTTCTGATTGTTTGGCAGCGAGCCGGGCGGTTGCGAATTTCCTCCGTTTCGATTATTGCCTGTTCCTCCTCCGCTGATACGATAATCTGTTGAAAAGTTAAATGATGTCAAATCGCCAAGTCCGAAATGGTTTTTCCAGTAAAATCTGTTTATTCGGCGTCCGCGTTCATCAATATCGTATGGATCCAGTCTGAATCCGAAATTAAATCCCAATCCTTCAATGATAGTTGAACGTCCGTTGAAAGATATTGCAGAAAGATTCATTGAATCGGCAAGCAAATTATAACTTGTAGAGATGTTAAATGATTCCAGTATTTTTATTTTTTTCTCGGCATTTTCGGTTGTGTCGTTTTTGGCGCGGACTTTAATTTCCAGAGTATTGCCAAGTGAAAAATTGACACTTCCGTTTGCTTTGCTTGATGACGGATAGCCCGTATTTGCAGGGGAGTTGTAAATGTTGTAATATTCTTCTTTTCCCGTTGCATCGGTTTGAACTTTTCGCCAGCCGTTTGCCGCTATCATTTGGTTTGGAGTATAACTGAACGATAAATTCGGCGTCATAACATGACGAATTGCTTTGATTTTGGAATTGGGACTGAATTTGTCGAACAGTCCGTAAATTCTTGTATTAAACGAAATTGCTCCCGAATATGTGTGTGACATTCCAAAGGCGCCGAATGACGAAGTTGTATCAATCATTACTGAATTTGCGGATGCATCCCATTCCCGTTTTGCAGTCTGGAAATACCAAGCCTGTCCGTAACTGATACTTGGACTTGCATTGATATATTTTGCCAGCGTAAAAGATGGCAGAGATATTGAAAAATTGTGATTCATCCCGTGTCTCATCGCATTCCAAAATGCATCTTTGAACAAATCATCTTCCTTAACATTGGAAACATTGTTTGAAAAACTTGTATTGTATCCGAAACTTATGTCTTCATAAAATTTTCTTTTACCCGTGCTGACTTTGCTTCTGAAAGGATATATGGTTGTCATTGCAAAAGTAAAGTTCGGAAAACCTATCGAATAAGTACTGTCGCGCATGTTCTGACTGTGGTTAAAACTTGCTGTCATGCTGAATGGAGTTCCTTCCCAGTTTTTTGAAAATGAAATACTCGAACTTGCCGTATTTTGAAGATAATCGTTGTTTGTTGTTTGTTCGTTATATCTTTTATGTGTTGATGATGAAAAATTTACGTTTGCCTGAAAAGTTGTGGTCGGATTTGTTTGCGGCGCTTTTTGATGACTCCATGAAATAGAATAACTTTTTGAAACGTCGTAATCGGGCGAGCCTTTATCGCCTATTTTTATGGTTGATGACTGATAATTAAACGAGCCAGTATATTTGTACCGTTTCACATATCGAGAAGCAATCTGATAACCCCACGAACCTTTTGAATACCAGTCGCCGGTAATGGTTGCATCAATATGATCTTTGAGCAAAATAAAATAATAGCCGAATTTTTGCAAATAAAATCCGCGTTCGGCTTCTTCACCGTAAGACGGAATTATTAAACCCGATGCAACATCTGTCATTAAAGGGAAAAAACCGAAAGGTAAAAAAAGAGGAAGCGGCACATCTTCAACAACCAGATACGACCAGTCGAATATTACCTGTCCGTTTTTACCGCCTTTGCCGTCTTTATCAGGTTTTTTTGCAGGGATCATTTTCGACCTCCACATTTTTACATAAAAGTGAGGATGGTCTTCATCGCAGGTTGTAAATTTTCCGCCGCGCGAATAAATCGTATTATCAGGCATTTTTTTAATTGTATCTCCATGCATGTAAGCCTCGCCGTGTTGAGTGATTACACGAATTATTTTTGCGATTTTTGTTTCAAAATTATAATACACCTGTTCTATTTCATAAACATCGTCTCCATCTCTAAACACAGGATTACCAACAACTTTGCCGGAAGTATCTACAAGTCCCTTTGCATAAATCATTTTTGTATTTGAGTCAAATTCAATGTAATCGGCTTTGATTTGCTTGTCCTGATATGTAACTTCGGCATTTTTGTAAAGAAATGATTTTCCGTTTGAAATATCATAAATAATTGCGCTGTCTGCGGTTTTCATCACTGGGTCGTCTATAAGTTTTTTTTCACCATCATTTTCAACAACAATAGAATCGGCATAAAGAGAAAGATCTTCAATAATAAAAGAAGATGTATCCTGTATTATTATCGTATCCGAAACGGTTTGCGGCATAGAGGCAAATCCATGAAAACATCCGAACAACAGTATCAATGTTAATGATATATAATATATTATTTTTGTCATTAAAAGTTATTATATTTGCACTGTATTTATAAACACATATACAAAAAGCGTACAAAACTAATGATTTTTAGCAAATAATTATAACATGAAAAGTAAGTTTTTGACATATTTTGAAAATGGCATCCGATATTTGGCATGTTATTTAACATTTTTTTGTGTTTTATCTGTTTGTGCAAATGCTCAAAATTATGTTAGCCAACAGCGAATTAAGAAAGTTGTAATAGATGCAGGACACGGCGGAAAAGACCCCGGAGCAGTCGGAAAAAAAGGCAGAGAAAAAAACATAACACTTTCCGTTGCTTTAAAACTTGGTGAACTTATAAGTAAAAAATTCGCCGATGTGGAAGTTATTTATACAAGGAACAGAGATGTTTTTGTCGAAGTAAGTAAACGCGGAGAAATTGCCAACCGCCATAATGCCGATTTGTTTATTTCAATTCATGTTGATGCAAGCGACAAAACAAGAGCGCGAGGCGCATCAACTTGGGTAATGGGTCAACACAAATCGCAGGAAAGCCTCGAAGTGTCAAGACGTGAAAATGCCGTTATCACAATGGAAGACGATTATTCGACCAAATATCAGGGCTTCGACCCCGAAATGCCCGAATCGTCTATTATATTCAAACTGCTGCAAAATTCTCACATGAAAGAAAGTCTTAAATTTGCCGAAATGGTTCAAAATGAAATGATAACACAGGGACCGATAAAAGGAGACCGCAGCGTACGACAGGCAGGATTTTTGGTTTTATGGAAAACAGCGATGCCGAGAATATTAATAGAAATAGGATTTATATCAAATCCAGAAGAAGAAGCAATACTGATTAAAAACGAAAATCAGGCAAAAATAGCGCAAAGTATTTTTTCGGCATTTTGTAAATACAAAGAACAGTACGAAAAAGGAAACAGCACAGATGAAATTCGGCAAATTGACGACACCGCAAATCAAAAAGCGGAAGAAAAAAATATCTCAAAAACAGACAACAGTTCTAATCTGATAACGGAAAAAAATGAAATAGAAACAGCAGTATCAGGCAAAGCCGACACTTCGCAAAAAACATACAGCGTGCAAATAATGGCAATAACAAAAAAGATTCCCGTAACGGCAAAAGATTTCAAGGGACACAAGAATATACGCTATATGAAAGTAGGAAATTACTACAAATACATCACAGGCAATTTCACCGATTTGACCGCCGCAAAACGACTGTGTCAATCGCTGCAAAAAGACTTTAAAGGCGCATTTGTAGTTGCCGTAGAAAAGAATAATCTTACTCTTGTAAGGTAATTTGATTGGGATTATATTGTTTGAAAATCATTTATAATATAGCCGTCATTGCGAGGCGGAACGCCGAAGCAGCAACCGTAGCACGTCATTGCGAACTGCGAGCAAAGCAGGAAGCAATCCAGAAAAAGAAAAGACCAAATAATAATTAATGGATTACTTTGTCGTTCGCTACGTTCAATCTTCTTTTGCCCATTCTCCGACTTCGAGATTTGTGATGTTGTCTCCATTAATTTCAAACCGAATTGCCGTGCGTACTATATGAATACCGTAATTTCCTGCTGCTCCGGGATTTATATGTAAAAAATTAAACCGCCTGTCATTCATCACCTTTAAAATATGCGAATGTCCGCAAATAAAAATTTTTGGAGGATTAGACAAAAATTCCTGATAAACCGAATTGTCATAATGTTCGGGATAGCCGCCGATATGAGTAATCATAACATCTACATTTTCGCACATAAAACGAATAGTTTTTTTGTAAGAAATACGTAATTCCTGTCCGTCGCAGTTTCCATAAACTCCGCGTAAAGGCTTGAATGCGGCAATCGCATCTGCTGTTTCGATAAATCCGAAATCGCCCGCGTGCCATATTTCGTCAACATCGGCAAAAAATTTTTTCAGTTTTTCATCAAAAGTACCGTGAGTGTCGGAGAGCAAACCTATTTTCATCTGTTGTATTTTTATTTTATTTAAACTGTATTTTATTTATATCTTTGCAAAGATATTGTTTAATTTTTTAATACGAAAATGCATATTTTTTACAGTCCCGATATTACAGGAACAAATTATTGTTTGAATGAATCCGAATCCAGACACTGTTGCAGCGTCTTGCGCCTTACTGTCAATGATTTGATTTATCTTATAGATGGCTGCGGAAATTTTTATACGGCAAAAATTGTTGATTTATCTTCAAAAAAATGTATTGTAAATATTGTTGATGTAAAAAATAATTATGAACGGCGCACTTACAGACTGCACATTGCCATAGCGCCAACAAAAAGCATTGACCGATTTGAATGGTTTCTGGAAAAAGCAACAGAAATAGGCATAGACGAAATAACGCCGATAGTTTGCGAACATTCGGAACGTCAAATACTTAAAATCGAACGATTGAAAAAAGTGATTGTCGCCGCTGCAAAACAGTCGGTCAAAGCATTTTTGCCCGAAATAAACGAAATAACAGACTTCAAAACAATAATAGAAAAACAATTTGATGGGAAAAAATTAATTGCACACTGCTATGACAGTGAAAAAATACATTTGCAAAAGATAATCCAACCTCGTGAAAATGTTCTTGTTTTTATTGGTCCCGAAGGCGATTTTTCTAAAACCGAAATACAACTTGCAAAACAAAACCGTTTTGTTGAAATCAGTCTCGGCAAATCGCGTTTACGTACAGAAACGGCAGCGGTTCACGCTTGCAGCGCCGTATCTCTGATAAATGAGAGTTAACGTTTTTTAAGCACATAAATTATTGAACTTCCGATATCTTTATTATATAATGATTTGATTACAGAAACAGTTCCTGTAATCATTGCTTTGATTGATGCAATTAATATGTTGGTTTTCCTGTATTTTTCACTCAACAGCGAAACGTAAAAAGCATCAAGAGGCATTGTTTTTTTATGCACAATATCAAATTTGAATTTTTCTGCCAGCAATTCCATAGTTTTAGAAGTAAAATGCCACAAATGACGCGGGACATCATAACCAGCCCAGTAAGTTTTATAATATTTTGCATCATACGAATTACAGTTAGGCGCTGCGATAACAGCAATTCCTTCGGGCAAAAGCAATTTGTGTATTTTTTCCATTATATCATTCAAATTTTCCAAATGTTCAAGTGCGTGCCATAATGTAATTACATCAAAACTTTCATGCGAAAACTTGTATATATGAGCTTCAGGTTTTATAAACAAATTAAAATATTCTGTTGCCGTATTACGCGCCTGTCCGTTTTTTTCTATTCCGAAAGTTTTCCATCCTTTGCGTTTTGCTTCATTCAAAAAATATCCTGTACCGCAGCCTATATCAAGAATTGTTCCTGTTTTTTTATTTAACTGTTTGCAAATGAATTTCAATTTTCTTTTTACCATATACGCCCGCACAAGATGGTAAATTTTGTTTATAAAACCTTTTTTTGTATTGGAATGGGATATGTATTGACTGTCGTCATAGTATCTGATAATACTGTTATTTGATGGAAAATTGTTTGTAAACAGGAAATCACATTGCATGCAAATATGTACTTCAAACTCTTCATTACTTGCAAGATGGTCTTTACAAGTAAATTCAGGTTTTATTTTAATACTGCCGCATAAGGGACACTTTGGTATAGTTACAATGCTCATAATTCAGTTCATTTTGAACTGCAAAGTTGTAAAATTTTATTGACAATTAATACAATTATTGCAAAATAATATGTAATAAATTAGAAAAATATTAACTTTGTACCTTCAAATTTTATGACAGATTCATTTTTACATCAGGGATTACGGAAAAAACTTGTTGACGGATTACGTGCAAAAGGCATTGATAATGAGGCAATACTTTCTGCTATTGGGAAAATTCCGCGACATTTTTTTGTTGATAGCAGTTTTGCCAAACAGGCTTACGAAGACAGACCTTTTTCAATAGGCTCAGGACAAACGATTTCACAACCATTTACAGTTGCATTTCAAACGCAATTGCTTAATGTGAAAAAATTTGATAAAATTCTTGAAATCGGCACAGGTTCGGGTTATCAAACCGCAGTACTTATTGAACTCGGTGCAACGGTTTATACAATCGAACGTCAACGAGAATTATTTATCAAGTGTCAAAAAATATTAACAAAAATAAACTGTTTCCCATATTTATTTCTTGGCGATGGATACGAAGGAAAGCCAATGTTTGCCCCCTTCGATAAAATTCTTGTAACAGCAGGAGCAAAATCAATTCCGCATAAACTGCTTCAACAACTTACGGTTGGCGGCAAGATGGTAATTCCTGTTGGAGATTCCAAAGTACAGGAAATGCTTGTTATTGACAAGCTGTCGGAAGAAAACTACAAAGCCGCAAAGTTCGGAAAATTTTCATTTGTGCCAATGTTGCAAGGAATATCTTAATTTGTGGATTTAAAAAGCAAGCAACTCAATTTATGAATTGCTTGCAATAATTAAAATTTTTAATCGGTTTGCCGATTTATTTCAAATATCCTACGGGTTGAGCTAATATTACCGCTTGATTGCTTTTAAGTTGCAACACTTTTGGAAGGTCATTTTGATTGAAAGAACCGCGAGCAACAGTACCCAATTCTTCGGACGCAGCAAACAGATAAATGTTTTGCGAAATGTAACCAGCCGACATTCTTGCACTTTCGATTGATGATTTATCCAAATCGGCAACCATAATTATTGATACTGCCGCATAATTGCTGATATGCGACTGCCCCAATGCCACTTTGAAATCTCCCTGCGCAATAAATTTCAACAAATGCTGTTTGGCATCATAAAAATAAACTCCGGTATCGCACACCACATACAGTTCCATTTCCTGTTTGTTCGAGCCTGTTGGAGCTGTGCGCTTGTCGGGACGGTTAAATCCGTTGGCTACCCAAAGCAGATTGGATAATGTTTGCAACGGCATTTCGCGTTTCATAAACGTTCGTTCGGAACGCCGTTCATTTATTGTTTCAAAAAAAGGTTTTCCGCCGGTCTTTTCTGGTGGCAGCAAATTAATGTCTTGCGCTTGCATAGTAAAAACAAAAAGCGCTAACACAAATGGTAAAAAGAATTTTTTCATATCTGTAATTTTTAATTAATAGTTATTTGTTAACTGTTATATTTTATTTTTTATTTTAATAAATAACGTTTTTTACTGTTGCATCAAACAAATCACGATTTGCATAATTTTTGTCGGTTTTATATTTACCATGTGTGGATTTTGAAATTTCAAACATACATATAACTATAAGGTACAAAATATTTTGCACTATGTTTGGATTTCCTGTTTTACTGCCTGTTTTCATCTTATCATAATTTTATACAGCAAAGATTTGTTGTTGATTATGGTTGCAAAATTAGACTTTTTTTTGAAACTGAGCATATTTTACGTAAAATTGTTAAAATATTTTATGTTTTTTTGTATTTTGATTTGGTCTAATTTATAGGATTTCCATACTTTTGCATAAAATGTTATTTGTTTCTGAATATATTAAACATCTTTTGAAAATAATTTATAATGTAGCACGTCATTGCGAGGGCAAAGCCCGAAGCAAACCAAAGGCAAGTCGTCATTGCGAGCCGCGAAGCGACGAAGCAATCCAGAATAATAAAAATGAATTGGTTACGTAGAAAACTGGATTGGCTAACGCCTAGCTCCGCTGCGCTTCGGTTGCTTCGTCATTCGCTTTGCTCATTCCTCGCAATGACGTACGGTTTCCTTTGTTCTATCATGCTGCGGCTTGTTTTAATCTTTAAAATTCCTTATTATAACTTTATTATATTAATTTTGCAGTAAAATTCGGAAGATATGAATGTAAATTTGATAAAAGAATTCGTAGCCATTGTCGGTAAAGATCAGGTTTTTGCAGATGAAGTTGACCGTCAGGCTTATTCTTATGATGCGGCTGTTTTGATGCCTCAGGTTCCTGCGCTGGTTGTAATGCCGGAAACTCAGGAACAACTTGGAAAAACCGTTAAACTTGCTTATGAAAACGGCTTGCCCATTACCGTACGCGGAGCTGGCTCAAACCTTTCTGGCGCTGTTATTCCATCATCTGCTGATACGGTTGTAATATTGACAAACAGACTGAACAGAATTTTGGAAATCAACGAAGAAGATTTATATGCCGTTGTAGAGCCGGGTGTAATAACTTCTGTTTTTGCCGAAGCTGTGAGCGCTCGCGGGCTTTTTTATCCTCCCGACCCTGGTTCGCAGACAATTTCTACTATCGGAGGAAATGTTGCCCTTAACGCAGGCGGCTTGCGAGGTTTGAAATACGGAGTAACGAAAGATTACCTTATGGGAATGGATTTTTTTGACTGTAACGGCGACCTGATTAAAACAGGCTCGCGCACCGTGAAATGTGTTACAGGATACAATCTGAGCGGCATGATGCTTGCTTCGGAAGGTACGCTTGGTGTGTTTTCACAAATCATTCTTAAACTTGTTCCTCCACCTAAGGATTCTAAAGCAATGATGGCTGTTTATGATGATATTGCCGATGCATCCGAAACGGTTGCTGCAATTATTGCCGCGCATATTCTTCCCTGTACTCTTGAAATATTGGACAAAAAATGCCTTACCTATATCGAAGCCTACACGCATGCAGGTCTTCCTGTCGATGCTGCGGCAATTCTTCTTATCGAAGTTGACGGCAGTCATGCACAGGCTGTTGAAGAAGACGCCGACAAAGTAATTGAACTGTGTAAAAAATGCGGCGCCAAATATATTAATATTGCCAAAGATGCCGCCGAAAAAAATAAACTTTGGGAAGCACGGCGCAATGCCCTTCCTGCGCTGGCACGTGCGCGACCGACAACAGTTCTGGAAGATGCAACCGTACCGCGCTCAAAAATTCCTGCTATGGTGGCAGCCGTAAACCGAATATCTGAAAAATACAGTCTCGAAATAGGCACTTTCGGACATGCGGGCGATGGCAATCTTCATCCTACAATTCTTTGCGACCGTCGCAATAAAGAAGAATTTAAGCGTGTTGAAGATGCAATAGACGAGATTTTCGATGCCGCTCTTAATCTTCAAGGAACACTTTCCGGCGAACACGGTATCGGCATAGCGAAAGCAAAATGGATGGAAAAGGAAACAAATCGTGCAACCGTCAATTTTTCTAAAAAATTAAGACTTGCTCTTGACCCGAAATATCTTTTTAATGCAGGTAAAAAAATTGTATAGACAAAATAATTATGAAAGAAAAAGAGAAAAAGAAAATTTCCCTGTCCGAACTGGCAAAACAACTTATGGCTATTGACGACCAGCTTGCAGGCTGTATGCATTGCGGATTGTGTCAGTCGGTTTGTCCTGTTTATGGAGTTACATTTAAAGAGGCTGATGTAAGTCGCGGAAAAATTGTGCTTTTGGAAAATATGGCATGCGAAATGCTCAAAGATGCCGATGGTTTGAGCGAGCGTCTTGACAGATGTGCGATGTGCGGCTCGTGTCGGTCGAACTGCCCTTCGGGGGTAAATACCGTAGAAATTTTTTTGCATGCTCGCCGTCTGCTTACGGCATATAAAGGGTTGAATATAATAAAACGGATTGTTTTCGGATTTATTTTACCGCATCCCAAATTAATGAGTTTCTTTGTATCTTTTTCGAGCCGTTTTCAACGTTTATTCAGGCGCAAAGCCAATAAAAGTATGGGAACGTTTGAATTTCCCATTTTGCGTCCTTTTGTGGGCAAACGGCATTTGCAGCCTCTTGAAAGAAAAAGTTTTTCGGCAAAATACGGACAAATTAATACGGAAGCAGGCAAAAGCGGTATCAAGGTTGCATTTTTCCCTGGATGCGTTCCCGATAAACTTTTTGTACGTATATCGGATGCCACAATGAAAGTTTTTGAAAAAAAGGGAGTAGGAGTTTTCATGCCTGACGGTTTAGTGTGCTGCGGGATTCCGAATCTGACATCCGGCGATTTTGTTTCGTTCAGGCGGCTTGTAAAGACAAATCTCGGTTTACTTAAACATGCGGAGTTTGATTATTTGGTATCGCCGTGTGCAACATGCGTATCGAATATTAAGGAAAACTGGTTTTGTTTTCGTAATGAGTTTACGGACGATGA
>JAIRRX010000056.1 GCA_031255755.1 Prevotellaceae bacterium
AAAAGCCGTAAAATCAGAACCGTTCTATATCCCAGAGCAAGCAGGTCAATGGCTTGTTTTATATTTCCTGTTGTCGGCATATTTTCGTCAACAGTTTCTTCGTCAATGCAATCGGTAAATTTTCCCATATTTTCAAAACCAAACTGCACTTTTCGTTTTCGCAAAACATCTAATGCCGCGTTTATAGCAATTCGTCTTAAAATTTTTCGCATTTGAGTTTCATCATCATTTACCAGCGATATTTTAGTAAGCGCTTTCAACAACGTGTCTTGCATTATTTCTTCGGCATCGTTGCTGTTTTTCAAAATCGCAAATGCACTTTGATACGTTGTTTCGGCAAACATATCATAAAACCGCATCTGCAAACGGTAATCGTTTTTTCTCAATCCTTTTAATATTTCTCCGTAATTATATTCCATCGTTGCTTCATATAAATAACGTAACAAAATCTGTTTTGATGCATCCTTTTTAATTTTTTTTCAAAATTAATATTGAATTTTGGTAAAATTACAGTATTTATGTAAAAAAACTGGATAAAGACAAAAATTTATTATAATGACGGTAATACAAAATCTGAACTTATAAATCACTAATTAATACAATTTATGATATTATAATTTTTACAATATACTGCATGAAATTATACATAAATCAAAAGAATTGAATATTATGCTTAAATTTGCAAAACAAACAGATAAATATATTTGTGATTTTAATTTTAAGCGGTTATGAAATGGAATATTGAACTAAAAAAGTTTAGAAAATATTTACGGCTGGAATTGTCGTTTTCAGTAAATACCATAGATGCATATATTAGCGATGTAAAAAAACTCATGCAGTTTGCAGAAAAAAAGAGCAATTTGAATATCAACGATATTAAAGAATACCATATTCATGAATTTCTTGCCGAATTGTATGATAATCATTTAGACAGCAGAACGCAACAGCGGATTTTGAGCGGTATAAAAAGTTTTTTTTCTTTTCTTGAACTGGAAAATAAATTACGAAGTAATCCTGTTGAACTTATTGAATTGCCAAAAGCAGAACGAAAATTACCCGATTTCTTAACTGTGGACGAGATAGACAGAATCATTTCGAGCATAGATTTAAGCGAACAGCTTGGTCATAGAAACGCTGCAATTATAGAAATTCTTTACAGTTGCGGCTTGCGTGTGTCGGAAGTTATTGACTTGAAAATATCAAACCTGAACTTTACGGATGAATTTATACATGTTATAGGAAAAGGAAACAAAGAAAGACTTGTACCGATAAGCGCAAAGGCTATTAAAGCGTTGAATTTATATATCGATCAGCGAAATTCGATGTTTATTCAAAGACACGCCGAAGATATTATTTTTCTAAATCGCAGCGGGAAAAAACTTACTCGAGTAGCGGTTTTCGGCATTATAAAAAAATATGCAAGAAAGGCAGGAATAAGAAAAAATATCAGTCCGCACACAATTCGACATTCATTTGCCACGCATCTTATTGAAAACGGCGCAAATATCAGAGCCGTGCAACAAATGCTCGGACACCAGTCAATATTGACAACCGAAATATATACTCACCTCGACCAAACATTTATACGAAATGCAATTCTAACGTATCATCCGAGAGCAAAAATAGAATGACAGGAAAATTGTTTAGAGTTAATTAAGCATTTAAATTAAAAATTGTAAACAGTTATTCATTAAATAATAAATGCTTTTGTTTATCTTTGCGCAAAGTTTTAACTAAATATAAAAAATATGATAAATTATTTATTCTGGGTAATACCCGCGTGTTCTGTTACAGCGCTTATTTTTGCTTACGTGTTTTTCCGTAAAATGTTTGCGGAATCGGAAGGAACAGAAACAATGAAAACAATAGCGAGCCACGTGCGCAAAGGCGCTATGGCTTATCTTTATCAACAGTACAAGGTTGTGATTATTGTATTTGTGATACTTGCTTTATTTTTTGCCTTTTTGGCTTATGGTTTGAAAATTCAGAACGAATGGGTTCCGTTTGCTTTTCTTACAGGCGGATTTTTTTCGGGTCTGGCAGGATTTATAGGAATGAAAACTGCGACCCACGCATCTGCACGAACTGCAAATGCCGCTCGCCGTTCGCTTAACGATGGTCTTAAAATTGCTTTTCGTTCGGGCGCTGTTATGGGGCTTGTAGTTGTTGGTCTCGGATTGCTTGACATTTCTATATGGTATTTGGTTCTTGACAATTTTATTGATGCAAGTCAGGGAGAAAAACTCGTAATCATTACAACTACAATGTTAACATTCGGCATGGGCGCTTCTACACAGGCTTTGTTTGCTCGTGTCGGCGGAGGAATATATACCAAAGCCGCAGATGTAGGCGCCGACCTTGTAGGAAAAGTAGAAGCCGGAATACCAGAAGACGACCCGCGTAACCCTGCTACTATTGCCGATAATGTCGGCGATAACGTAGGCGATGTTGCAGGAATGGGCGCAGACCTTTACGAATCATATTGCGGCGCAATACTGGCAACGGCGGCTCTCGGCGCTTCCGCATTCTTATTAAATCCGGACATGCAGTTGAAAGCGGTATTTGCCCCGATGCTTATTGCCGCAACAGGTATTATACTGTCTATAATAGGAATTTTTACGGTACGCACAAAAGAAGGCGCAGGCATGAAACAACTTTTACATTCGCTCGGTTTCGGAGTAAATTTGAGTTCGATTTTGATTGCAGCGTCAACTTTTGGAATCCTGTACATTTTACAAATAGAAAACTGGATAGGAATTTCATGTTCCGTAATTGTCGGCTTGCTTGCAGGCATTATCATAGGGCAGTCAACAGAATATTATACATCACATTCATATAAACCCACAAAAAAAATTGCCCAAAGTTCTGCGTCAGGACCTGCTACGGTAATAATTTCAGGAATAGGGCTTGGTATGATATCTACGGCTATTCCCGTTATCACAATAGCGATAGCAATAATTTTAGCCTTTTTATGCGCCACAGGATTTGACACCGCAAATTTACTTTCGGCAAGCAATTTAAGTCTCGGACTTTACGGAATAGGAATTGCAGCTGTGGGAATGTTATCTACTCTCGGAATTACGCTTGCCACCGATGCTTACGGACCAATAGCCGACAACGCAGGCGGAAATGCCGAAATGAGCAAACTTGAACCCGAAGTGCGCAAACGTACAGATGTGCTTGATGCTCTCGGAAATACAACGGCGGCAACAGGCAAAGGCTTTGCAATAGGTTCTGCCGCGCTCACGGCGCTTGCGCTTCTGGCATCTTATATCGAAGAAATCAAAATCGGATTAGCGCATATTGGTAAAGAAACAATAACAGTTGCAGATAAAATTGTGTATGTATCAAAGGCTACAATCCCCGATATTATGGCATATTTTGAGATAAATCTCATGAATCCCAAAGTATTGACGGGAGCGTTTATCGGAGCAATGATGTCGTTCCTGTTTTGCGGGCTTACAATGAACGCGGTAGGACGCGCCGCACAAAAAATGGTTGAAGAGGTTCGCCGTCAGTTCAAAGAAATAAAGGGAATACTTACAGGCGATGCAACGCCCGACTATGCACGCTGTGTAGAAATATCAACCAAAGGAGCGCAAAGAGAAATGCTGTTCCCTTCAATTTTGGCTATTATCGTACCTGTTTTGACAGGCGTAATTTTCGGAGTTGCGGGAGTTATGGGATTACTTGTCGGCGGGCTTGCTTCGGGATTTGTTCTTGCAATATTTATGGCAAATGCAGGCGGAGCGTGGGACAATGCCAAAAAGTTTGTTGAAGAAGGAAATCACGGAGGCAAAGGCTCTGAAAGTCATAAGGCAACAGTTGTAGGCGATACGGTCGGCGACCCGTTCAAAGATACATCGGGACCAAGTTTGAATATACTTATTAAATTAATGTCGATGGTTGCGATAGTTACGGCTGGAGTTACCTGTGCATTCAATTTGCTGTAAAAATCACTGATGAATAATTAAACAGATATAACAGTAATAATGTTTGGATTAGCTAACAATGAAACTCTAATGCTTTTTGATATTTAGCATATAAAAAGAATTAACAGCGCATATTGCGCGACAGGCAGCGGCAGAAGTTGATTAATAAATCGGGTTCTGCCGTAATGTTTTATTATTATGGTAATTATTTGGTGTTTACTCCGAAATGTTAGGATTATACTCCGAAGCATTTATGCTTCGCCATTGCAATGACAAATAAAGGCAAAAGCACGTCATTGCGAGCGGCGAGCGAAGCAACCGTATAACATCATTGCGAGGAATGAGTGCAACGAATGACGAAGCAATCCAGTATGAACAATAAGTGTCTGGATTGGCTAACGCCGAACTCCGCTGCGCTTCGGTTGCTTCACCGCTATGCAGTTCGCAATGACGTTCTTGTTTTTTCTTTGTCCTCGCAATGACGCACTGCAAAAAAGCAAGCCCCCACTTTCGTGGGGGCTGACTTTTGCAAGAGGATACTTGCTTTTATTTGCCTGCGCCGTGCAAAGTACTGTTTTAATCTTTCACACAGCGTACTGATTTCCCCTACTCGTCAGGCTTTTCGGTTTCGCCCCGTTTTTGAAATGGTATCCGAACTCCATTGCGCCTTCGCTGTAACCGGCGCTCTGTTTGAATCTGTTTAAATATTCTTCCATAATAATTTTAAAAATTTGTAGTGTGTTTGTTTTTGTGTTATTTGTTTTTTATAGAAATGCGGCACGCCGCTGTACTATTTTGCTTACTGTTTGTTTTTACCACTGAACATTTAAATTCTATCTAATTGATTAGTCAAAGTATCTTTGATATTTCTCGTTATCTTCCATTTGTAGCAAACAGTGGAAGATTGAAACTTAAAATAGAAAGTAACCAACGAACTAAAATAAAAATGTATAACCTACCACAAAGGCAAATTTGTTTACATTTCCAAATCTGAAACCTGCATCCAATGCACCGGGACCTATGCGCCAAGAACTTCCGACAGTGCCATAAACGTTATATGAGCTACTACCCTTACCGTCGGCATCTTTATTTTTTGAAAAATAATATGAAATACCCGCTCCAACATAAGGACTTATCCGTTGCCCATGAAATGTCATAGGATAGTAATATTTACTTAAATGACCGATGCTAAGAACTGTAGCAGATGCGGAAAAACCACATCCAATTGACAGCGCCATATCCCATTTGTCTTTCCACAAAAAGCGCCCGGCTGTAACATTAAGATAAGCATTGAAATCATTTTGGTACGACAACTGTCCGCCAAAACTGATAAAAGTATGATTAGATACCAGTTTTTTGCCGGATGGTTTATTTATCCTGACTGTATTCATATCCAGCGTATCCAACAATACAAAAGTGCCTGTAACATTATCCTTATGCCATAATTCCCTCTTGTTACCGTAACGGACAGAAACCAGTTCGGTGTTTATACTTTTTAAAAACCCGTTTATTGTTTCTGTTTTCAATGCTTGCGGTAAAACTTTATAATCGTCAGTTGCCTGAATAACTATGAGTACTGTATCACTGCTGTTTTCTTCGAGCTGACTTTGTTCTGAAATTTGGGCATTAACCTGCGTATAACCGCAAATCATAATAGCCCATATCAAGATTAAAATATTATATGTCTGTTTCATAATTATCTCCTTTTACCAAAATATAAACTCTGACCTATCGAAATACCTACCATCAATTGCTTAAAATTCCAA
>JAIRRX010000061.1 GCA_031255755.1 Prevotellaceae bacterium
ATCTTTTTTTCCAATCATGGGTAATGTATTTTGCTGCGGAGCCTTTTCCGTACAGGCACACGCAAATGCGACTAATATTACTGAAATTATTTTTTTCATCACATATCAAATTTATTTTAGCGGGGCAAAGATACAACAAAAATCGTTAATGCAATTTATATGCGGAACTCTCCGGCTTGTGAAATTGAAAACTTTAATAATTGAAATTGAAGATTAAAAATGGCAAGCGGCAGCATTTAATAGTTAATAATGACTATGCGGCGGATCAAAACCTCATTTTTACCTAATTTTAACCCAAATTACGCGTTAGACATTTTTTTGACAGATCAATTCTTAGTTTTAGAGTGTCACTCGATTTCTATAAATATGCTGTAATACAAATATTCTGAAAATCGACGTCAGGTTATAAACAATCATGGCAAAAAATGAGTGCTGCTTCTGTTGGAAAAAACTCTCCAAAATAAAAAGTAAATCCTGTCTTTCATGCAATGGCGACAGTTTGAGGTTTTATGCAAACTAACGGCTTTGAGAAGAACGCCACATGCACGATATTCTTCAAAAAAAAAGACTGCCTTGATATCTCAGCAGTCCTTCCCATTTTTTAATAAAATAAATTTATTTGAAACTCAATCGTTCAATGAAAAACGCACAAATTTCGTAACCGAAACTTTGGGATCGATATTTTTCAGATATTGATCCACGGAGATTTTCTGGTCTTTAATAAAATCCTGAGAAATCAGGGTATTATCCTTAAAGAACTTATTAAGTTTGCCTTCGGCAATTTTCTCAATCATATTTTCCGGCTTGTTCTCCATGCGAGCCTGTTCCCGTCCGATTTGCAATTCGCGTTCAATTATTTCCTGAGGGCAGGCATCTTTATTTACCGATACAGGATTCATTGCGGCAACCTGCATAGCAATGTCTCTTCCCACTTCTACTGAAACAGTTTTGTTGAAAGCGACAATAGAAGCAAGTTTGTTGTTCATGTGTATATATGCCTCCAGATGTTCGCCGGAGATTCTTTCGTATGAAGCGATTACATGCTTTTCTCCACTTTTGCCGGTCTGATCGCTAATCATCTGTGCGATCGAAGAACCGTTTATGGCTATAGCTTCCAGAGCTTGTTTATTTTCCGGCAAGGCAGCAATTGCCGCGTCTGCTATTTTGTTTGCCAGCGCTTTGAAATCGTCTGTCTTAGCAACGAAATCCGTTTCGCAGCCCAGTGCCACGAGGATTCCTTCTTTAGCTGTTTTGTCAACTTTTGCAATTACAGCGCCTTCGGTAGTTTCACGGTCAGCGCGTTTAGCAGCGACCAGTTTTCCTTTTTCGCGTATAATTTCCTGTGCGCGGTCAAAATCACCGTTAGCTTCGGCAAGAGCATTTTTACAGTCCATCATGCCTGCTCCGGTCATTTTTCTCAATTTTGCAACATCGGTTGCTTTTATTTCTGACATAATTAATTCTCCTTATTATGAAATTTTTAAAACTATAATACTTGCAAAAAACTATGCGCGCGTGTCGTCTTTTTTGAATTTACGGGCTCTCATTTTGCGTAAGGGAACGTCATCGCTTGTTGTCGGTTCTTCCGTCTCTTTGTCCCTGTCTCCTTTTCGTTCTGATAGACCGTCGTTCATTGCATCACAAGCAATCCCTACGATTAGGTCGATAGATTTTGCAGCGTCGTCGTTTGCCGGAATTACGTAATCAATGTCTGTAGGATCACAACAAGTATCAACCATTGCAATAATCGGGATATTCAAACGTTTAGCTTCTTTTACTGCATTCGATTCCTTTTGGATGTCAACGATAAAGAGAGCGGCAGGCAGACGCGAAAGATCAGCGATAGATCCGAGGTTTTTTTCCAGTTTCGCACGCTGACGCGAAATCTGTAGCCTCTCGCGTTTCGACAGTGTTTCGAATGTTCCATCAATCAGCATTTTGTCGATAGCATTCATCTTTTTTACGGCTTTGCGTATTGTCGGGAAATTAGTAAGCATACCGCCCGGCCAGCGTTCGGTAACATAAGGCATCCCGATAGCCTTAACTTTTTCGGCAACAATATCTTTCGCCTGTTTTTTCGTAGCGACAAACAGTACTTTACGGCCCGAACGCGCGATGCCGTACAGCGCTCTCGCAGCCTCATCTATTTTTACAACGGTTTTATGCAGGTCAATGATATGGATTCCGTTCTTTTCCATAAAGATATATGGAGCCATTTTAGGATTCCATTTTCTTTTCATGTGTCCGAAATGTACGCCTGCGTCAAGTAAATCCTGGAATGTTGTTTTTGACATTTTTTTAATCTTTTTAAATTTTAATTTTTAACTCTTTTCATCAATTTTTCGCGTAGTGGAATGAAATCCAATCGGAAAAATTTTCCGCAGCGAAGCATTATCTCAGATATTGCGAGATAATTAATAACTGTCGCTGTGCTGTAGAAAAACTGCATTTTGTTAGCGTTTACTGAATTGAAATCTTTTACGCGCTCCGGGACGTCCGGGTTTCTTACGTTCGACTGTACGCTGGTCACGAGTCAGGAAACCGTTAGTTTTCAGCGTCGGCCTGAATGCTTCTGCATCAACTTTACAGATAGCGCGAGCAATACCAAGACGCAATGCTTCTGCCTGACCTTTGATTCCGCCTCCGTCAAGGTTCACCTTGATGTCGTACTTACCTTCGTTACCGGTTACCATAAGCGGCTGTTTAACCACATATTGCAACAGTTCGGAAGGGAAATAACTGTCCAACGCGCGGCCATTGATCGTAATAACTCCTGTTCCGGCGGCCAAATAGACGCGGGCAACGGCAGCTTTTCGTCTTCCAAGTGCATTAATTACTTCCATTGTCTGTGTTTTAAATCTCTTTTAATGTAATTTGTTTTGGTTGTTGTGCTTCATGAGGATGTTCATTTCCTGCATAAACATACAAATTTTTAAATAACTTCGACCCAAGTCTATTTTTCGGAAGCATGCCTTTTACTGCAGCTCCTATCACGGCGTTTGGTTTGCGTCCCAGCAATTGTTGCGGGGTCGTAAAACGCTGTCCACCCGGATAACCGGTATGGCGGACATACACCTTGTCTGTTCTCTTTTTACCCGTCAGTTTCACCTTGTCGGAGTTGAGAATAATCACATTATCTCCGCAATCAACATGAGGGGTAAAGTCCGGTTTGTTTTTGCCTCTGAGAATTAACGCAACTCTCGACGCAAGACGCCCCAAAACCACATCCGTAGCATCTATAACATACCACCGTTTTTCAACGGTTGATGCGTTTGCCGATACTGTTTTGTAACTTAAAGTGTTCACTTTACCTTCTTTTTTTCTTTTAATTAATACCTGTTTTTATTATGATCCTAATCCCAAAAATGGGGCTGCAAAGGTAATAATTATTTTTTTATTCTTCCAAATTTTTTCAAATATACGGATGTATTTCAAATTATTATACATTCTGAGATACAAATTCCAATATCTGTAAACCGCTATAAGCGTGTGGAAACAGCTACTATTAAAGTGGTATATGCCACCATCCGCATAAATCCTTTGCAATATCCTGAAATTTCGCTTGACGCAATACAGTGTAGCAATAATAACGACGACTTTGTTTGTGAAAGTAATTGATTTTATATAGTTTTGCGTTTGATAAATTTTAAATAACCACAAGACTATAAAAACCGCAGCGCCATAAAAATACAACGCTGCGGTCGAACAAATATTGTTAATAATTTTTTCTTAAAACTTCATATTAAGGTCTATACCAAAGCGGACAGGTTTACCCAACTGTCCAAAAGAATTGCCGAATGTTTTGAAATAGAACGTCGTATATTTTTCGTTCAGCAAATTTTCGCCCCAGACGCCAAGAGAAAAGCTACCTTTTTCTACTGAAATTCTGCCATTTAGCAATGAATAGAATTTTTGCGACACATCATTGGCTTCCGTCCAGTATATTTTGCCTGCACCTGAATATCTGCCGCCTATCAAAAGCCTGTCGATAAAACGTTTTTTGAGATGAAAGACATAATCAACAGTCAAAGACACAGTTTGTTTAGGTACAAAGGGTACATACTTTCCGGAATAGTCTACAGAAACAGTTTCGTTGATTTGTTCCACGTATTTGGTAAATTTGCTTTCGGTATATCCGTAGCTCATTCCTATTCTGAAACACCTGAACGGATGTATATCGGCCTCAAA
>JAIRRX010000134.1 GCA_031255755.1 Prevotellaceae bacterium
CAACCGTAACAATTATCTGCACAATCACACAACCCATTTTGTTCTCCCCAAAGTTCAATTTCATTCTCATCATCATAGAAATAATCCTCATCATCATAGCAATAATCTTCATCTTCGCAATCTTCATCTTCGCCATATAATATATATCCCATCTCATCTGAATATGTGTCACCTTGAGTATGCATTGTGTTAAAAAAACTATACTCATGTTCTGTCATTATGGTAAAGTTAGATAATAAATATATAAAACAATCATTAAATTCTGCTGGAGTAGAAAAATAGATTTCACCTTTGTGCAATAATCTTTGATGCGTTTCACAATCCCAACGTCTGAATTTATAAAGAATTTCAGGGAGTTTGATTTCGTTTAATTTTTTACATGTTTCTTTTGTCATAATAATTTTATTTTAAAAATTTATAATTTATATATTGTTAAATATTTGTCTTTTCAATTTAATCAATAAAAAAAGCGCGGACAAAACTCTAAAAGTTATCTGTTCTTTGAGGTTCTCGACTACCTTATCTACCAAATAAAAATTGAGCAATTATCCACGCCGGAAATGGCGTGAACGTTTATTACTTTTATGGTAGATAATCTGAAATTGTCGAGATTTCAAAGAACCATAATATCAGCTAAACGCTTTTTCCAATAAATTTTTATAATGTGCGTACTGTTCTACTTCGTTTTTTAACTCATAAGCACAATATTTACATTATTAAGCGCAAAGTTATAACATTATTTTGCAATAATGCAAATTTCATATAAAATTTCGGTAAATTTTTCAAAAAATCAACACGCAGAAAGATTAACGGAGATATATTTCAAATCAATTTTGTAATAAATTTACCTTTCGTAATTGACGTATAAATATTTTTCATATCTTTGAAACTTATTAAATATAAAAATATATAATGTTATGAGAAGAATTGAAGAATCGGAATTAATTATAAATGAAGATGGCAGCGTATTTCATTTGCATTTGAAGCCGGAACAGATTGCCGACACCGTTTTGCTTGTCGGCGACCCGGGACGTGTTGAAATGATTACTGCTTATTTTGATAATGTTGAATTTTCAGTTGCAAACCGTGAATTTGTTACGGCAACAGGAACATTCAAAGGCAAACGCATAACGGTTTTGTCAACAGGAATAGGAACAGACAATATTGATATTGTTGTAACCGAACTCGATGCGCTGGTAAATATTGATTTTGAAACACGCATTGAAAAATCAACTCATACAACGCTTAATCTTATAAGGCTTGGTACTTCGGGGTCTATTCAACCTGAAATTCCAATCGGAACATTTGTTGCGTCTCACATTTCAATAGGATTTGACGGATTGCTTAATTATTATGCAAATCGTGATAATATTTCATTGCTTGATATTGAAAATGCTTTTGTCGAACACATGAACTGGTACAAAAAACTTCCTGTTCCGTATTTTGTTGCGGCTTCGGAAAAACTTGTAAAACTTTTTGAAGATTCGACTGTGGAAGGAATGACTGTTTCCGCTCCCGGATTTTACGGACCTCAGGGCAGAGTTTTACGTTTGCCGCTTTGGAAAGCAGACCAAAACGATTTGATTGAAAAATTTGAATATCAAGGTAAAAAAATTACGAATTTTGAAATGGAAGGTTCTGCAATTGCAGGTTTATCAAGGCTTTTGGGACATGAAGCAATTACGATTTGTACTATTATTGCAAATCGAACAGACAAAACAGCGCTTGTTGACTATAAACACAATGTGCGCAAAATGGTTGAAATGACTCTTGAAAAAATTCTGAAATTATAAAATCATTAAATAAACATAATATTAACCACACTGTTGAAGTGTAAAATCAATAATATCATGAGTTTGGAATTGACAATAAACAACGACATTAAAACCGCAATGCTTGCAAAAGACAAACTGCGACTTGAAACATTACGCGCAATAAAGGCGGGAATTTTACTTGCAAAAACCGCAGAAAATGCAACCGAAATCACCGAAGATTTTGAAATCAAAATGTTGCAGAAAATGGCAAAACAGCGCAAAGAATCGGCGGCAATTTATAATCAGCAAAATCGTCCGGAACTTGCAGAAAAAGAACTTGCCGAAGCTGCAATAATCGAACAGTATTTGCCGAAACAGCTTTCACAGGAAGAAATAACGGCTGTATTGAAAGAAATTATTGCTTCGGTTGGCGCAACATCGGCAAAAGATATGGGAAAAGTTATGGGCGCAGCAACAAAACAACTTGCAGGAAAAGCAGACGGACGTTTGATTTCCGAAACAGTAAAAAGTTTATTGGCGCAGTAAACATAAAATAACGGCATTTGTGTTTAAATTGACAACAGATGAACGTAAAGTATTGAAATCACGATTTGTAACATCAAGTTGGAAAGAACTTGTAAATCGGTTTGCAAAAAGATTGGACAAGCCGTGCAAACTTTAAATATTATAAAGATAATTAAGAAATTAATCAATAAATAATTATGAAATATAACTTTGACGAAATCGTTGAACGCCGCAATACGGGTTGCGAAAAATATGACAAGTGTATGGAAATTTTTGGAACCGAAGACCTTATTCCTCTTTGGGTTGCAGATATGGATTTTAAAGTTGCAAAGCCTGTTACGGATGCTCTGCGTAAACGTATTGACCATCAAATTTTCGGATATACATTTCAAATGCAAGCTTACTTTGATGCTATAATAAACTGGCAAAAACGCCGTAACAACTGGGACATAAGGCAGGATTGGATTATACATTGTCCGGGAGTTGTTCCCGGTTTGAATTTTGCTGTGCAGTCGCTGACAAACGAAGGCGACAAAGTTGTAATAATGCCGCCTGTTTATTATCCGTTTTTCACTGCTGTAACCGACAATAACCGCATACTTTTGGAAAATAATCTTAAACATAACGGGCTTGATTATTTTATTGATTTTGACGATTTGGATAAAAAACTGAAAGATGCGAAAATGCTGATTTTTTGCAATCCTCACAATCCTGTCGGGCGAGTGTGGAAACGCGATGAACTCGAAAAAGTTGCAGAATTGTGTATAAAACATAAAGTAATAATCATTAGCGATGAAATTCATTCCGACTTGATTTTTACTCCTCACAAACATATTCCTTTGGCTACGCTGTCGCCAGAAGTTGCCGATTTGTGTCTTACGCTTTTTGCGCCAAGCAAAACATTCAACATTGCAGGATTTGCAACATCTGTGGCTGTGGCTTCAAATCAAAATATTTACGACACATTCGCTTCTGTTATCAAACGATTGCATCTTACCGATGGAAACATCATCGGAACAACAGCGCTCGAAGCCGCATACAATCACGGTGAAGAATGGCTCGAACAAATGCTCGAATATATTTCTGAAAATGCGCAATTTGTAACCGACTTTTTTAAACAAAATATTCCACAGATAAAAACAAAACATCCAGAAAGTACGTTTTTGCAATGGATTGACTTCAGCGCATTAAATCTTACACAAAACGAATTAGTTGATTTTTTGACAAAAGATGCAAAAGTAGGATTGAACAACGGAACATTTTTTTCACAAACCGAAGGAACAGGATTTATGCGACTGAATTTTGCGTGTCCGCGTGCCGTAATTGTAGAAGCATTAAATCGGATTTTAACAGCATACCATAATTTACAGTTGCGCTGATGCAAGCCGATACAATCTATCTTTCAACTGCTTATTGTGGAAATATTCAATATTTCAGTAAATTTATTGCAGCCGAAAAGATTTATATTGAGCAGTATGAAAATTATATAAAACAAAGTTTTCGCAATCGCTGCGAGATATTGACGACAAACGGCAAACTTTCGCTTGTTATACCTGTTGAACGCAATGCGGGCAACAAAATTTTAATTCGCGATGTGCGCATAAGTTATGCACAATCATGGCAGAAACAACACTGGCGTGCTCTCGAAACAGCATATAACTCATCGCCTTTTTTTGAATATTATTGTCATGATTTAAAACCTTTTTTTGAACGCAAAGAAAAATTTCTGTTTGATTTCAACACAAAAATAACAAACAAAATACTGGAATTAATAGAACTCAACAGGCAAATATCTTTTACCGACAAATATGAAATTTTTAATACCTGTTTTATGTTTGATTATCGAGAGAATATAAGCCCGAAAGCGCGACAGACAAAAGATGATAAAACATTTATACCGCATAAATATTATCAGGTTTTTGCGCAAAAATTCGGATTTACGCCTAATTTGAGCATAATTGACCTTCTGTTTAACGAAGGAACAAACGCAAAAGACGAACTCGCAAAATGTTTGAACTGATTTTTGTTTTTTATAAAAGCAGCACAGTCATCATTGCGCAAGTACTATGCGCAAACTGAATCCGAACGAAGTATTTGTTGTTGCGATTGATGATACGTAAGGTTCATTCAACTGACGTTCAAAAAACAGTCGCAAATTTACTTTGTCGCCTATTGCATAATCAGCCGTTGCAGTAAATGTAACAACTTTGCGTCCATCGCCTATTTGGCTGTAAATATCGCTTTGGTCGAGTTTACGGATTATATTCAAATCTTCACGATACGAAAAGTCGCCTTTCAAGCGCAAAGTTGTAGTTGGGTTTCGACTTGTAAGACTTCCGAAATTAAATATTTGCGGAAGATTTTCAAACATATATCCTGCGCCCAAAACATATTGCATTGTTCGCGCTTCGGTTATCTGATTGTTCGACAGACTTAGCGCAACCGTTCGCGTACGGCTTATTTCAAAATTGGTAAGCAGCATGTTTTTGAAACTCAAATCAACTTTAATCATCGGACTCATTGCTTCTCGCAGCGACACATTTGTCATTTCGCGGTGAGCAATAAAATCACCCAATACATTACGAACATAACTTAATCCATCAGCGCTTTGACTGTAAAGTTGATTGGATGAAAACGAATTTATCGAATATATTGAATTATATGAATGTGCGATTGTTGCGCTTAGCAAATATTTTCTCAAACTGTTCAAACGCGCCAAACCTGTGTATTGAATATTCCAGTTCGGCAATGGTATTTTTGTGAAATCAAGAAATTTTGAATTTGAAACATTTGCATAAGCCGACAAAAACGAATTTATCAAAACATCCTGCGAAAATTCACCGTATCCGTCAGGATATTCTCCTGTGCCGGGATTATATGTTTGCGATTTTCTCAATCTGTTATTTGCTAACTTCCATGCTATTTCCTTACGTATTGACAAAAATTTCTCAAACGATTTTGATTTATATTTATTTTCTGCCGTAGGATTTTCAAACGCCGAACCTATTGATATAACCGAAATCATAAAATTTCCTGTTTCGGTGTTGAGTCCTTGCGGGTCAACAACATTATAGCGCACGTGGCTTATCATTTTTTGACGCTGTCCGTTAACTTCTATAGTCAAATCTTTAATCGGCACTATTTGTGTACGATACGAGAAATTTGTAGTTTGAGACATTAGATAAGGATTAAAGAAAGTAGTATCTGTTGTAAGCCATCGGTTTCGTCGAGCTTCATCAACAAAATTAAGCGACTGGTCGCCTAATATGAATTTCCATCCGGGCGACATGCTGCCGTTGAAATTACTCATTCCCAAGAATTTTGATTCTCCTTTAAATCCGGGTAAAGTTGTTGCGCCTTGTCGCAGATATGCAAAGTTTACTGATTTAACCGACATCAGCAAACGCGCAAGAAGTTTTGCCGTATATGAAACGGGATTTTGAGGTTTGGGAACTTTCCCTGTTACAACAACAGTTGCATCTCTGTATTCTTTGTCAAACGAAACGGCAATACTGTTTTTATCTATTACCTGCACATTTCCTCTTATTTCTTTTCCCGTATTATCGAATGCTTTAACGGAAATGTTCATTGTTCCGAGTTTATGTGTAACGGTATGTTTTCGTTTTTCAAAAAATCGTATTTTTTTCGATTCGTATGTTACTGTTGTAGTTTCCACTTTTGCGCGGGAGCGTCCGTCAAACTCATCGTTAATCTGTTTGAGCAGTTTTACTTTGTTGTACAAACTTGTTAATGTTGCTCCTGCTCTTATATCTATTGTTTGCGTGTTGCTGATTGTATTTCCAGGGTCATAATCTTCCATGTTTCGCATATTTGCAATCCATTCGTAACCTGCACGATAACTTATTTGTGAATTCATCCAGTTCAAAAATCCTATTCTGCTTAACGGTACTTGCCATGTAAACTGTAAATCATGATTGTAATTAATATTTCGTCCGAAATTCCAGAAATTACTCCACACCGAATCGCGCCAATGTCTGTAACCGTCGGGGTCGCGGTCTTTGTTGACCATTCCTTCGGGTTCGTCAATACGCGCAAGATTTCTCGCATGGAAATCGGCACGCAGATTTCTTGTTATGTCATATACAACTGCATAACGCCTTTCCCACGTAAAATCTTTTGAATATGTAGATGGAATTTCTATTTCGGGCGTTGATATGTTTCTTGTTGTTATTTCATTATAATATCTGTTTATTTCCGAAGTAAAA
Source organism: Prevotellaceae bacterium (assembly GCA_031255755.1). Taxonomy (GTDB): domain Bacteria; phylum Bacteroidota; class Bacteroidia; order Bacteroidales; family UBA932; genus JAIRKV01. The sequence goes on from JAIRRX010000134.1 coordinate 6,506, forward strand.
CTGAACTGATTGGGATACGGATTTATTCCCAGTTCTCGGAAGAAAGCCAGTGATTTTGGTTTCAGTTTCTTGAATGGTTGCAAATATTTGGGTTGAACATTATATGCATACGATAAAAGCGCGTTATAAGATTCCTGCAGATTTCCCGCCAAACGCGCATTTCGTCTGAATTGCTGCGTATAAGCATAGCTCAACGACAAATTCGATATGTCAAAAACTTTTTGTCCGTCGTGTCCCATTGGAGAAATACGAACATTAGACAGATTAAACGATTTTTGTCGAACATAAGTTTTTGCCATTACTTCCAGCGAATCGCGCGCACTTCCCGACAGAGCATCCAATGCTGTTTTCAATTTTATATCTTGATTGAACGGATTGTACAGCGGTATTTCATGATGAGCCGAATATCCGAAGAAGAAAGGAATTTTCACTCCCCATTTTTCAGGGAAAAATTTTCCGAGTTCAAGATTTGTCATTATACTGTATTCGTATGTATCTTCATGCGCTCTGTCTATATAACGCTGTTCCACACTTCCGAATCCGTTTGTAATCATACTTCCGACAAGAGTCAGCGAACCCAAATCTGCAAGTTGAGCGGTTGTACGTGCTGTAGCCGCCCAGCCGCCTTCATTTTCGTAATCGGCAAGTCTAAATTCGTTTACCCAAATTACTGCAGATTTATCAAGTCCATCGTCATTTCTTCCTGCCGTTTTTTTCGGATTTCTCACTCCTATCATAATAACCTTCACCGAACCTAAATTCGGATTTCCTACGATTTTTATTTTGTTTCTTCCTATAATTTTTTCATAGGGAGATGTTTGAGAACCTCCGTATTGTTTTATTTGCTGATTACGTTCAAGTTTCAAATTTGTAAAATCTTCCAAAGCAATGTCCATCATGTTTTCTCTAGGCCAAACCAGCAAACGGTCGGCTTCGCTATTATTGCTGTATGTTGAACGATATGGAGTAAGTATAAGAGGTATTTCATATTCGTAATAATTATTTCTATAATCATTTCCTACACGTATAAACAAATGCATATCATTATCGTTTAACGGATAACCCGGAATTGCTTCGGCATGAGCATCCAATCTTATTCTGCGAAATTGACGAAAATCGAACAGTGAATTTTTATATACTGCACGACCTTCACCATCTCCAAGGTCAATGATTTTAAATTCCATAGCCTGCTCGTTCATTTGCACCGACTGATAATTGTCGTAATTCAATTCTCGTTGAACATCCGGAGGCATTACATAATTTACAGGCGTTCGGCTTGCATTTTCTTCAAGATTAACAACCGAAACGTCAAATGTTGCGTTGGGCAGTTCGGGTTGCGCTAATCCTTCCTGTCCTTCAATCATTGAATAATTATATCTGCGCCATTCGCTGCGAACCAAGTCAAGTGAAGCAAATCTGAAGTATGTAGTTTCCTTAAATCCGCGAACAAAAAACCTCATAAACCTGATAGATTTAAAATCGCTTATATCGCCCACTTCTTTTTGATATTGATTCAAAGGTATTTTGAATTGAAACCATCGAACTGTTTTTGGTCCTTCCGAATTTCTAAAATCAACCGTAACTTCGCGTATATCCGAAATAAAATTTTCTCCTACAATCATCGATGCCGGATTTAATTTCAGGCGATATTGAAAATAATTTTCCGATTCGTTCATTGTATTATCTCTATTCAAATCTTCAATATCGGGATATGTTGTTGCCATTCGATTTTGCCCTCCTGTAATATCAGTCGGCTGCGAATTTCCGTCCGGTCCGTTGAAATCTCTGTAACGGTCGAGGATGGTTGCTTCTTCAGCATTAAACGATTCGTCGAGGTAATGTCGAAAATTATCGCTTGACGGGTCATCCGATATTTTTGTAAATGCAGCTGAATTTAACCATGAAAGATTAGATAAAAACGAATATCTGCTTTCAAAAAACTCTTTTTCATCTTCGTTTATAAGTCCGTCAAATCCTATATCCTGATATGGACGAGCCTGTATATTGTTGTCAAAAGTATAAACCAGCGACTGAATTTTAGGTACGCGCCCCCAAGCCGTTTCAACAACATTGTCAGGGTCAAACGGATATGGATGTCCGTGTTCAAAATTTTTCATCCCATCTCGAAGTACGTCTTCGGAAATATTTCCCAAATTCAGATACATTTCGCCACCCGATGAATTTTGATTATATACAAACGGATCCATCATCCAAAATTCTATATGGTCATAATTTGCCGTTTCAAAATCTGTAATCGTAAGAGCGCGCATTATTCCGCCCCAGCGTTTTTCGGGATTTGTAAATTTGCCATCTACATTCAAATTAGCAACATCGTAGTTATATGGTCCGCGTTCGTTAGGATAAAATGCCATGCTCAATGTTGATATATATTCGGACGTTCCTGTTGTTATTTCTTTGTCAGGATATACTTCGTTAACAGGAATTTCACGCACAAAATGATTTTCGCGAAATTCAGGATTGCTTCTTATGTATGATGGCGTATAACTTGTGTTTCGAGTTAAGTCGGTTGATATTGAATACCATGCGAACTTGGCTCTGTTTTTGCCGTAATCTATATCATTACTTAATTCGCCTTCCGGAAATATATCGGGTTGTTTTTGCGGCGTACTTGCAAGCGACCATGCATTAAATGCTCTCAAATCAAGTGTTGACCGCGATGCTTCAAAATCATCAATATACGAATTTTTGTTTGATTGTCCTGCAAGTAATTTTGCAAATTCGGCATCTACCGACAGGTACGATGATTCTCTTGTATTTAATAAAGGAATGTTATCAACCAGTTTTGTAAGAAACGGCGCTTCTTTTCTGTATGACAGATTAAATCCTATCATTGCATTTGATATTGGATCTTCGCCATACGAAGTTTTACGCACCATTGGTCTTTCGTGCAATCCGAGATATGTTGCGCCTATATTGAAATCCTTATCAATTTCATAATTCATGTGTACGCCGTACATTGTTTTTTGCTGCAAACTGAACAGGCTGTTATCTTCGAGTGAAACTTTCAATGTCATTCCGGATTGCAAATATGCCGCATTGATGATATTCACCGTACCCATTGTATAGTTAACAACATAATCAACATTTTCAATAAGTTTAACTCCATTGACTGTTACTGTTACCGAACCTTCGGGAATATTGGATGCGCTGAGCATTATTTCGGATGAGCCTTCCGATTTAAAAGAGCCTTTGATGCTGAATTTATTTTTTTCGGCAAGTTCGCGTGCTTTTACCAGCGTTGAATCGTATAATTCCTGATATATATATCTTGATGCTATTGCATCGTTGTTGATTTTTCCTTTAAGATAATTTCCGAACGGTTCAAGTACGGGAAATATTATGCGTCCGCGAGATGACAAGACCGTTACATCTTCCACAAAATCGAACATTCCATCAGGATATGCTTCCTGAGAACTGTTTATGTTATCCAAATTCAAAACTCTGATAAGTTGAGTATTTTTTATTGCTCCTTCAGGCAGGAATGTCAAATCTGTTCCGGCTTCATCGTTTTGATAATAAACATCAAGATAAAATTCATCTCTTGAAAACGATATGGATGAAATTGTATAAATATTTTTCATCATCAGTTTCCATGTAGGTAATGACGGCGTCAGGTTTGTTCCTTTAAGCAATTTTGCTACCAGCACGTTTGGCGATATTATTCCATCTGTTGAAAGTTCGCCTACTTTGTATGAAACTCCGTTTGCCGTATATTCGTAAGCAACAGCAAGAACTTCATCGTTATTAAGAGCGCTGTTCAGCGAAATGTAACCAAGTTGACGGTTTAATGTATAATCTATTTCTTCTATCAGTTTGCGTGCATTTTCAAGTTTTTCGTAATCATTTCCGCTTACCATTGAGTTTGCGTTGAGATATGTAGTAACATCCGAAACTGTTCGGAAAGAAGATGCATCTAAAATGTCAAGCAAATAGTTTGCATTGTTTGCAGGAAATGCAGGCGGACTTGGCTTTTGAAACCGTGATGCCTGATACATTACTTTTGGTTCTCCAAGGTCAATAAATCCTGCTATGCTTCGTGAATTGTCAAAATTACTTGTTTTGTTTGTAACCCAAACTTCTATTCGCGTAATATTTATACCCGACTGGATATAAGGAATATTTTTCAGCGAACGGTCGTAGTTTTCGCGAAAAGTCTGAGCAAGGAAAAAATGCCTATTGGCATCATATTCATCGGCTCGCAGTTCAAAATCGTTGATTTGCGCTCCTCCTTTTATTTCTAATGTTTTAGACTCACTTTCCTGTTTTGACACAACTCCCGAAACTGTCAGTTTCCCGAATTTCAAATCTGCTCTTACGCCGAACAGATTTTGCGCTCCGGAAATCAGCGTTCCCGAAAGAGGAAACGAAACATTACCTACTTCAAGTTTTTGAATAATATCATCTTCTCCGCCTTCGTATCCTATTTTTAATTTGGTTTCAAAGTCGAATGTCGCTTCGGTGTTGTAATTAAATTCTGCCTTTACTCTTTCGCCAATACTTCCCGACACATTGAATTGAATTTTATTATCAAAATCGAAACTTGTTGACGAGCGATAGTTTGCGGCAACCATCGGATTTGTTGTCTTGGTATTGTTGATTGTAAAAATAATTTCCGCCGTACCCTGCAAAGCAATTGAAATTTCGTTTCCTCCGAAAACAGAACCGAAAATATCGTTGTCAATTCTCATGGTTCCGCCTCCTATTCCGAGTCCCGAACCGCTTTGTGTTTCCGTTGATGTTTTTCGCTGTTCTATCCATGAATTGCGAACAGAATTTTGAATCTGATATTTTTCAAACTCATCTTTATCCATTACCTTGAAAGGATAAGATTTCTGGCTGCCTTCCATGCGGTAAAATATGTATTTGTCAGTGATTTGGTCATATTCTATTATCACATTTTCAGCAACATCAATCCAACTTCGATTTTCTTTTGATGCGGTTGACTGAGCCGACATGTGAGTCAGAAACAGACATATCAAAAAGATTACCGAAAATAATTTTTTTACTGATAATGTAAGAATGTTATATTTGGTGTTTATTATCATATTTTTCAATTAATTATAGTTGTTTTAATGCTTGTTTTATAAGAGATTCTACATTTAAATCGGGTTCGTTTGAAATTAATGCATCTATACATTTTTCCACTGCATTTTTTGTAAAGCCGAGCGTAATCATTGCCGACACGGCTTCATCGCGAACGCGACTGTTTTGCGACACAAAAATATTACTTGCAGGCGTTTTGGATATTTTATCTTTCAAATCCACAACAATCCGCTGTGCTGTCTTTAATCCTATTCCTTTGATGCTTTTAAGTTTAGTTATATCATCCTTTTCTATTGCTATACGTATTTCCTGAGAATTCATAGACGAAAGCATCATTCTTGCCGTATTTGCGCCTACTCCGTTTACCGAAAGCAAAAGACGAAAAATGTTGCGTTCGTCATCATCAAAAAAGCCGAATAATACATGAGCATCTTCGCGCACAATATAATGCACCAGTAAACGCACTTCATTACGCTGATATACTTGACTGTACGTCTGCAATGATATGTTTATAAAATAACCTATTCCGCCTGTTTCGATAATTGCATAAGCTGGTGTTAATTCTGTTATATTTCCTTTAATATATTCGTACATATAATCAATTTCGATTTTTATAACCTGCAAAATTATAATTATTTTTAACAACTTATGCTTTTTGTCATTATTAGAGTAATTTTTTTATTAAATTTAACGTCTGAAAGGTATTTTCAAAACATTTTATACTAAAAATCGTGAGCTAATAAGTTGCTGTAAATTTGGAATTTTGTTTATTTGTCTATTCGGTTATTCGGAATGTGTAATATTTTTCGGATCGCTTTCTCTGAAACACAGGAAGTGTTAAAGTTTTGCCTTTGGCTACGCCTAACTCCGCTTTTTGATTGCACCTTTACAAATGAGGCTTGCTAATCTGTTTTCCGAAACAATTTTAATGCCAAACAGTAAAAAAACAGGAGTGTCTATTATGTTGCAGACACTCCTGTTCATTAATATATTAACAATTTATTTTGTTTACTGTTTTTCAAATACAGGATAAAAATAAAATGCCTGTCCATCTTTGCCGTTGACGTTGCCTTTGCTTGTCGATCCGTCATAATTTCGCAATAAA
>JAIRRX010000112.1 GCA_031255755.1 Prevotellaceae bacterium
TTCAACGCCTTATCCGCCATTTTTAGTTCATCATCAACCACTGCCGCAACCTGTTCTGCAAGCCAAAGCGCAAGCAGTTCATCTTTGTCGGTTCCTAATAAATTGGCAATAACGACAACCTGTTCGGCTTTTACTCGCCGCTCGCCTTTCTCTGTTTTGCAGTAGGTAACGATGTCAATATCCAAAATAGTCGCCAATTTCCGTTGTGGCAGTTGGCGTTCCTCGCGTAATTGTCTTATTCTTTCATAGAATATCATAAACTTGAATTTGCTATGTCTTGTAATTTTTTGCCAAAGATACGTTTTTTTTACGAATTAACATTATAAATAATAGAAAAGTATCAAAAAACATAACAAAAAAACGCCCTTATTCTCAAAGGCGTTGAATATATTATCTTACTGCGTATAGCTTGCTATAAACATCAAAAAGGCATAATCCAAAAGATTACGCCTTTTTACCTGTTTTTGTTATTTGCTTTCTAAGGGAGCGTTATTTTACTTCCTCGAAATCAACATCTTCGGCGTTGTTGCTTTGTTGGTTGTCATTGCCGTTTTGTGTTGCATTTGATGCCGAATCCGTATTGTCGCCTGCGTTTGTTGTTTGCTGTGCGCGATACAGTTCTTCAGAAGCTGCCTGCCATGCGCTGTTCAATTCTGTTTGCGCGGCATCTATTGCGGTAATATCTTTTGAATCATGCGCTGTTTTGAGTTTTGCCAATGCTGCTTCTATTGCCGATTTTTTATCGGCAGAAATTTTGTCGCCGTATTCTTTCAACTGTTTTTCTGTTTGAAAAACAGCGCTGTCGGCAGCGTTGATTTTATCAATACGTTCACGTTCGCGTTTGTCGGCTTCTTCGTTGGCTTTTGCTTCTTCGCGCATACGTTTTATTTCATCTTCGCTCAAACCGGAAGATGCTTCTATGCGTATTTTTTGTTCTTTTCCTGTTCCTTTATCTTTTGCCGAAACATTCAAAATACCGTTTGCATCAATATCAAACGTAACTTCAATTTGCGGTACTCCGCGCGGAGCCGGCGGTATTCCATCCAAATGGAAACGTCCTATTGATTTATTATCGCGTGCAAATTGCCGTTCACCCTGACAAACATTTATCTCAACCGAAAGCTGATTATCGGCGGCTGTTGAAAAAACCTGCGATTTACGAGTAGGAATAGTTGTATTTGCATCTATAAGTTTTGTCATAACTTCGCCAAGAGTTTCAATTCCTAATGAAAGAGGAGTTACATCAAGCAAAAGCACGTCTTTCACTTCTCCTGTAAGAACTCCGCCCTGAATTGCAGCTCCGATTGCTACAACTTCGTCTGGATTTACTCCTTTTGAAGGAAGTTTCTGGAAAAAGTCTTCAACAACTTTTTGAATAGCAGGAATACGGGTAGAACCTCCTACAAGTATGACTTCGTCAATTTCGGATACACTGATTCCTGCATCTTTTACGGCTTTGCGGCATGGTTCGATTGAGCGTTGTATCAAATCATACGACAACTGTTCAAATTTTGCTCTGGTAAGCGTTTTAACCAAGTGTTTAGGTATTCCGTCAACAGGCATAATGTAAGGCAAGTTGATTTCTGTTGATGTTTGGCTTGAAAGTTCTATTTTTGCTTTTTCGGCAGCTTCTTTCAAACGCTGCAATGCCATTGGATCTTTACTCAAATCCAGTCCGCCGTTATCGTTTTTAAATTCCTTAACCAGCCATTCGATAATCACATGGTCAAAATCATCTCCTCCGAGATGAGTATCGCCGTTAGTTGATTTTACTTCAAAAACGCCATCGCCAAGTTCGAGGATTGATATGTCGAATGTACCGCCGCCAAGGTCGTAAACTGCAATCTTCATGTCTCTGTTTTTCTTGTCCATACCGTAAGCCAAAGCAGCAGCAGTTGGTTCGTTGATAATACGTTTCACATTAAGACCTGCAATTTCGCCGGCTTCTTTTGTTGCCTGACGTTGCGAATCGCTGAAATATGCGGGAACGGTGATAACAGCTTCGGTAACTTCCTGTCCGAGAAAATCCTCAGCGGTTTTTTTCATTTTTTGAAGTACTATTGCCGAAATTTCCTGCGGCGAATACAGTCGTTCGTCAATTTTTACGCGCGGTGTGTTATTATCGCCGCGTACAACATCATACGATACTCTGTTGATTTCGGTTTGTACTTTATCAAAAGTTTCACCCATGAAACGTTTTATAGAGAAAACCGTTTTTTTCGGATTTGTGATAGCCTGACGTTTTGCAGGGTCGCCGATTTTGCGTTCTCCGTTTTCGGCAAATGCTACAACCGAAGGCGTTGTTCGTTTTCCTTCGCTGTTAATTATAACAACAGGTTCGTTACCTTCCATAACAGAAACGCAAGAGTTTGTTGTTCCTAAGTCAATTCCAATAATTTTTCCCATTTTAATTTTATCTCCTTTTATAATTTATTTTTCAATTTTTAATTTTTCAATCAACAACAGTTATGCCATACCTTTAACAGACAAATTATTCAGAAATCTTGACATGAATACTTATGAAATCAAATTTTCATGGCATAACTTACTGCCGTTTTGGCAGTAAAAATAATTACAGCAGATTTTTAAATGAAAACCAAATTGCTATTTGTCGATGTTTTGATGATTAATTATGATGTCGAATTTTGCTGTGTCAATAAATCGTCCGAATTGCATATTTTGCATTTTGTCGGCGTTTGTATCAATAAGGTTTATGTTGTGTTCTGTGTGAAGAATATGTGAAATCAGCTCGTTACAAAAGAATTTTGCAGTGTCGGAAACATCGAAATCATCATCAAACGGAATCTTTTTGGAAAGATAATGTTTTGCTTTGTTTGCAGTTTTATTGTTGTCGCTGTTTTTTAACCGTACAGTGATAATGGAATTTTTATGCGTATCGTTGATAAATTCGTTCAGAGTTGACTGCTGCATTCCGTTTACATGGCTTACCGAAAGCGATAACGTATGAATAACGTTTATAATGTCGCCGTCAATACTCAATATTCCGCAATGCGACAGTCGGTATTTTTCATTCAAATGCGCCGATATTGCCAAACTTATTAAGCCTTTTCCATGCCGCATAATAATATCGCCGTTGCGCAGCAAATTTATTTCATCACAGGTTAAGGTATCATTGTCAGTTGTCAGCCTTATTTCATTTTGCGATGATGTATCAAAAAAATGTTCCTGTCTGTTTTTGCAACAAATCAGGAACATTACAAAAGTAATAAATAATATGCTGAGAAAATTTCTCAATATAATTTATTTCCCTGCATTTGGTAATTTGTCAATTTTCCAAGCGCCATCTTCTTTGACTAAATTGATTGCCTGTTCGTCTTCTTCTCCGGCAGGACCTTTGACTTTAACAGTTACAACTGCAGAGTTTCCATCTTCAGCAATTTCTTCGCCGACAACTTCAAATGTTACATTTTCCATTATGCTTTTATACATTGCCAACATTTGTTTCCCTTCCTCAGTTTCTGTTTGAGCAATAGACTCTTCTACTGTAGGTATAAGATCTTTCACAACATATTTTTTAACTTCTTTAAAGTCAAACTGTAAAGTTGCTTCCATAACTTTTTTTGCAACATCCGAAGGTTTTGATGCGTTTCCGCCGCAAGCGGTCATTATTAGTCCTGCTGCTACAACAAGAACTAAACTTTTCAATAATTTCATACTTTGTTAATTTTAATTGTTATTATTTAAAAATTGTTAATCCAATACAAAGGTATATTTTATTTTGTTCCTGCAAAAATTTTTTTAAATTTTTTAATTACATTTTAATAACCGTTATTCCTGCGCCGCCAAAATCAGGATGTTCATCGCCAATATATTTAATGTCTGCAACGTTTTTCAAAATATTGCGAATTTGTGTCCGTAAAATTCCGTTCCCTTTGCCGTGTAAAATTTTTAACTCCGAACAGCCAACCATCATAGCTTCGTCAATAAAATTTTCGATTACCGATATTGCTTCTTCCGCTCTCATTCCACGAACATCTATACTTGGTTTAAAGTTAAGTTTCATTGCAGACATGTCAAATCCTGTGTGTGGTTGTATCGTTTTGTTAAGACGGAGGTTTTGTCTATATTCGTTTTCGCTTACGACTTCTATGCTTTCGGCTTTTATGCTTGTTATTATATTTCCGTAACTTATCAAAACATTTTTATCGCTTATTTTTATAATTTCGCCTATTGCACTTTGTCCTTTAATGCGCACTTTGGAACCTGTTTTTATTTCATTTTCAGTTATTTTATTTTCGGGTTGCTGCTTTTTGCGTTCGCTACGTTTTTGACGAATTTTTGTTAATGTTTCTATTTTTTTATCAATGCTGTCCGCTTCGCTGTTTTGATTTTCGGTAAATGTATTTTGTTTAAAATCGTTCAACTGTTTGCGTGCTTCGGATGTTTTTTCTTTTTCCGCTTGGTTTTCCTTTATTATTCTTATCGTATTTTCAATTTGTTTATTTGTATTTGCCAGCAGAGTTGCGGCTTCTTCTTTGGCTTTTGCTATAATTGTTTTACGTTCGTCTTTTAGTTTTTTCAGTTCATTTTCATATTTTTCGGTAATTTCCTGCAAATATTTATCGGTTTGTTTTATTTTACTGCGTTTTTCTTCCCAGTATCGGCGGTCGCGAGCAATTTCTCGTAAACTTTTTTCGATATTTATATGACTGTCGCCAATTTTTTCGGCTGCCAAAGACAGTATATTTTCAGGAAGTCCTGTTTTTCGTGCGATTTCAAAAGCAAATGAAGAGCCGGGAATTCCGGTTTCGAGTTTGAACAAAGGTTGAATTTTTTGTGTATCAAAAAGCATTGCTCCGTTGGAAATTCCTTTGTTGTTTGCCGCAAAATGTTTAAGATTGGTATAATGCGTAGTTATAATTCCAAAAACATGATTTTGCAAAAAACGTGTAAGCACGGCTTCGGCAATTGCTCCGCCTATTGCAGGTTCCGTTCCTGTGCCAAATTCATCAATTAGAACAAGACTTTTGTCGGTCGCATGTCGTAACATTGTTTTCATGTTCAAAAGATGCGAACTGTATGTGCTTAAATCATTTTCGATAGACTGTTCGTCTCCGATGTCAATAAAAATATCATTAAAAATTCCAAATTCCGAATTTTCGGAAGCAGATACAAGAAATCCGCACTGCAACATATATTGCAGCAATCCTGCTGTTTTCAGACAAACCGATTTTCCGCCTGCATTTGGTCCTGAAATCAGCAAAATATGATTTTCGCTGTTAATTTTGAGATTAAGCGGAACAACTTCCTTATTTTCCTTTTTCAGCGTTTGCATCAGCAACGGATGTTTTGCACGGAGCAAATTCATCATCGGTTTGTTTGTAATTATCGGAAGCGTTGCGTCCGTTGCAAGGCTGAATTTGGCTTTGGCGCGAATAAAATCAAACTCGCCGATAAAATCTCCGACAGATAGAAGTTCGTCAATATACGGACGAATAAAATCGGCTGCTGCAACAAGAATTTTGATAATTTCGCGCTGTTCTTCGTATTCAAGAGTTTTTATTTCATTATTAAGTTCAACAATTTCAACAGGCTCAATGTATGCGGTTTTTCCCGTTGCCGATTCATCATGTACAAAGCCTTTGATTTTCTTTTTGTTTGCAATATTTACAGGAATCACCATTCGTCCATCGCGTACGGAAATACCCGCATCATCATCGACAATTCCTTCGTTTTGCGCCGATTTAAGAATAGCGTATATTTTTTTGCTTATTTGCTGCTGATAATTTGTAATGGCTTTACGGATACGCATCAATTCGGGCGAAGCATTATCTTTTATTTGTCCGAATTTGTTTATTATTTCTTCTATTTTTGATAAAACGGCAGGAAAAACGATGATTTGTCCTGTAATTTTTTTAAGTTCGGGATATTTTTGTTCATCGCATTTCTTGAACCACGCAACAATATCTTTTGCGCTGTGCATGGCTTTATACAGGTCGAACAGTTCGGTTGCAAGCATGTAAGTTCCGCTGACTGTGATTTTTTTCAAAAAATCAGTAATATCAACATAAACACATTCGGGAAAACTGTCTTCAAATCTCATGATGTTTTGCATTTCGCCAGTCTGTTTCAGTCGGATACATACAAAATCGTAATCAGACGAAAATGCGGCATCTTGCAGTTTCTGTTTTGCGAGTTTTGTTACGCAGTAAGTTGTAACCGTATTGCGGATTTTATCAAATCCTGTTTTTGTTTCGTATGTCTTTGGATAAATCATTTCAAAAAAATCATGCAAAATTAAAAAACAATTTTGAAAGATTTGCTTTTGTTCCGAATTAAAATCTTTTGAAGTATGATTTGAATGGTTTTAAAATATCTCAAAAATAAATCACTTCACATTGATTGATGTTAACAAAAATTAACCTGTATAAATCAACAGATTAAATAAAAATATTGTATTTTTGTAATGAATTAATAATGAAATGAAAGATATTTTGCATAAAATATTGTCATTGGCGCTTTGTGTTGCATATATTTTTGCATCCTGTGGCTACGTGCGTCATGTATGCACAGTCAAAGATAAAGATGCTGCTTATATATCGTTGCTTGTAAACAATGAATGTACTTATTGTTTGGAAAACAGAAATACAGAACATCAATGCTGTCATCGTGCAGAACAGCAGCAATCCGATGACGACTGTTGCGAAAAAACCGTTCAAAAAATCACAGAATATCAAAACTGTTCGCATGGTAATGATATTTTCGAGTCAATATTTTCGACATTAAATCCAATAATAGTTTTTAATGATTATAATTTGATATGCAGCGATATATCCAATTTCAACATAGTTTATCCTCCGCCGCTCAACAGTAAAACGCCTTTAATATATTTTACAGGACAGTTACGTTTATGATTTTATTTGTAAATTTTATATGACGGAACAGACCGTTTTGGCATGTTCTTAATTTTAAATTCATTTATTAATAAATATCATAAAAAACACAATGAAAAAAATAAAATATATACTTATAATATTATTGTTTGCACTATGCGGCATTAATGCACAGGCGCAAAAAAACATAAAAGGAAAAATCTTTACTATTGATAATAAAGAAAATAAAAGTCCGCTTGGATTTGCTTCTGTTGTTTGGGAAAACACAGATACAGGAGTATCAGCCGATGAAAACGGAAATTTTACCATCAAAAGAATCAGCGATGAAAATGTAAATCTTATTGCTTCGTTTATCGGTTATACAAGCGATACGCTTGCAATTACAGCCGAAGTAGAAGAAGTTGAATTTGTGCTGTATGAAATGTCTCAATTACTTGGCGAGGCTAATGTTTTTGCACGACAAAAAGGAAGTTATATTTCAAAATTATCGCCGATAATGACGGAAGTTATTACGCAAAAAGGACTTTCAAAGCTTGCATGTTGCAATCTTGCCGAAAGTTTTGAAAATTCGGCAAGCGTATCGGTTGGTTACAGTGACGCCGTTTCTGGTGCGCGTCAAATTCGCATGCTCGGACTTGCAGGAACTTATGTGCAAATGCTTGATGAAAATATTCCAACATTACGCGGAATTGCTTCTACTTACGGATTAAGTTTTACGCCCGGACAATGGCTCGAAAACATTCAGGTGTCGAAAGGAACAGCATCGGTGCTAAACGGATACGAAGCCATAACAGGTCAAATAAATGTCGAACATCGAAAACCCGACAACAGCGAACCGCTGTTTATAAATCTGTACGGAGATAATGAACTGCGATTTGAAGCAAATATTACATCGGCATTGAAGCTGAATGAAAAACTCAGCACAATAATATTTACTCACGGCTCAACAGATGCAAAAGCCCATGATAATAATGACGATGGATTTGTTGATTCTCCGCAAAAAAAGCAAATAAATATAGGAAACCGCTGGCTGTATTCGGCTGACAAAGTTATTATGCATTTCGGTTTTCGGTTTTTGGCGGAAAGTCGCGAAAGCGGACAAATACATACCGATATGCCAAATGCCTACATGTCTAATATCAAAAACAGACATTTTAATGCTTATGCCAAAATAGGTTTTCCTTTCAATGAAACCGGCTCGCGCAGTTTGGCGCTTATCGCAAGTTATGCCTTTCATAAACAAAATTCATATTTCGGACAAAAAACATACGATGCACGGCAAAATTCCATAATATCAAACATTTTGTGGCAGTCTGCATTTGACGCCGCAGAAACGCATCGTTATACGGCAGGAATAACATTTTCGCACGATAACTATAAGGAACTGTTTGCCGACAGTAAATTTGCAAACTCATGGACGGGCGACAGAACAGAAAATGTAAGCGGCGCATTTGCTCAATATACATTAAAACCAAACGACAAATTTGATTTTCTTGCAGGTTTGCGTATTGACCGTAACAACATGTACAGCGAAACGCTTGTTACTCCTCGAATACATTTGAGATATAATTTTGCTCAAAATTCAACTGTACGCGCTTCGGCTGGTCGCGGATTTTATTCGCCAAACATAATCTCATCCAATATCGGAATACTTGCAACAGGCAGAAAAATTACGATTGATGAAAACATAAAAATGGAAAAAGCATGGACTTTGGGCGCAAGTTTTACTCAAAATTTCACAACAGGCGAAAACCGAAACGGATATATAAGTTTTGATTATTTTCATACCGATTTTCAAAATCAAACTGTTGTTGATGTTGAAGAAAGCGACAACTATATTCGCATAAGCAACCTTAACGGAAAATCATATTCCAACAGTTATCAGGCAGATTTCAGCATCGACCCGATTGAACGGTTTAATGTTTTTGCTACGTTTAGATACAGTCAGACAAAGGTAAGCATGAGTCGCGGACTGGTTGAAAAGCCTTTGGTTGACAGGTTCAAGGCTCTTATAAACCTGTCGTATTCCACAAAATTCGAGAAGTGGAGATTTGATTTTACCGCACAACTCAACGGCGGCAGTCGTTTGCCCTTTTATGCCGCTCAAACATGGAACATGACACATTCAAAAGCATATCCGTTGTTTTTTGCTCAGATAACCAAAAAATATAAAAATCTTGATATTTATCTCGGATGTGAAAATATCGGCAACTACATTCAAAAACAGGCAATCATAAACGCCCGAAATCCTTTTGATGATAAATTTGACGCATCTGTCATTTATGCGCCTTTGATGGGACGAAAAATTTATATGGGAATACGATTTAAAATCAACGGAACAGAAAGATTATAAATAAAACACTAAATTATATTAACAATACAATTAAAAAAGAAAAGTTATGAAAAAAATTTTAATCATTGCGTTATCGCTGTTAATGCTTACCTTTGCAACAAATGCACAGAACAAAAAAAACAGTAAAATTTCGGAAGTAAAACTCACAGTGTCAGAAATGCACGACGACCATTGTAAACAACTCATTGAAAAAAATATCCCTTTTGAAAAAGGAATAAAAGATGTTGATGTAAATCTGAAAGACAGCACGGTCGTTGTGAAATATGACAACACAAAAACAGATGCCGAAAAAATCATCGCATCGTTTAAAAAGTTGGGATATCCTGCCGAAATTGCAAAAAACGCAGAAGCCACAAACAAACAATAACGGTTTTTCAAATGAAAAAACAGTAAATTATATTAACAATACAAATTAAAAAAGAAAAGTTATGAAAAAAATTTTAATCATTGCGTTATCGCTGTTAACGCTTGCCTTTGCAGCAAATGCACAGAACAAAAAAAACAGCAAAGTTTCGGAAGTTAAACTCGCAGTATCCGAAATGCACGGCGACCACTGCAAACAGCGCATCGAAAAAAGCATCCCATTTGAAAAAGGAATAAAAGATGTTGAAGTAAATCTGAAAGATAATACGGTAGTTGTGAAATATGACAACACAAAAACAGATGCTGAAAAAATTATAGCATCGTTCAAAAAGTTGGGATATCCTACCGAAATAGCAAAAGACGCAGAAACAACAAACAAGCAGTAAGTAACGGGACTGTAAATAATTTTATGTAAATGCTAATTTTGTGTTGCAAATATTAATAATAGAATAAATCTTAATATTAAATAAAATAAAGAGCAATGAAAGACAAGAAATTAGATTTACGAAGGACTTTTTTTAACCGTTCGGGAGCAGGGAAGAGTTTCAGGATTTCTTCCAAAGTATATTCAAACAGGGAGTAGAGGCAATGTTGCAGGCGAAAATTATATTATTCGCATCAGAACAGTAAAAGGAACATTCTCAACAGTCAAGATTGTACTG
Source organism: Prevotellaceae bacterium (assembly GCA_031255755.1). GTDB lineage: Bacteria > Bacteroidota > Bacteroidia > Bacteroidales > UBA932 > JAIRKV01. The sequence goes on from JAIRRX010000112.1 coordinate 10,233, forward strand.
TGAGATAAATATTGGGACTGTCATATCGGATTAATCAATGCTGCGGAACATTTTTACAGTGTTCCGCATTGTTTATTTATACTAACATTTTGGGTAATGTCCCGAAGGTCTCGGGGTGTACCGCAAATGTCTCATGGTGTACCGAACACTTTGGTACATATACCGAGAACTTCGCAGGGGGCAGGGCATGTTCAATATTTTGTGTAAATGCTAATTT
>JAIRRX010000013.1 GCA_031255755.1 Prevotellaceae bacterium
TAATGTTTGCCCAAAGACAATAACCACGAGGACAACAGCACGCTACCTCGTGGTAGAGATTGTATCAGTGAGTTTATTTTTGTTCCTACATTCATATAAATAATATAATTAACGCTATAAAGATAAATAGTTTTTCATTATTTTACCAATAACCTGTCCAAAATTCGTCAAATAGTTTTTCGCCCGAATTTGCTATTTCGCTGTTAAAAATTTCTGATGCAATATCGGCAAAAGAATAAATCGAAAAACCAAATTTATTGCAAAGTTCTTGGTCAAATTGGGGAAGATTATCGTCCCACGCACCCAACAAAATAAATCTTTTTTCATCAATCTCTTTGTTGTTGTTTTCATACCATTTACAAGCCTCTTTGTAACTTTGCAGTTGTCTTTCGTTTGTGTGTGAATAGGTTTTTAACTCTATGCACAGTACATATTTTTTCTTGTTTGAAAGTGTAATTTCTGCCAAAACATCTATTCTGTTCCATTCACGCCAAACTTCTACACTTTCAACAGAATAGTTTGCAAGTCTTTCTCTGTATTTTTCCTCTCCAAACAACAGGAAAAATAAAATTTCTTTGCTGTAATTACTCAATTTTCTGCCGTATTCTTCTGCTCCCTCTACGGTTGCACACTTCAAAGTCCACGCAACAAAATGCGATAATGTAGCCTCGTTTTTTTGTCCCCAATTCATAAATTTGGATTGTCTGTTTTCTTTATTCATAATTCAACTATTATTTTTTCTTTTTATCTTTCAGTATTTGTTTGTAGTTGTCCGAAACAAATGCCTCGTAAAATTCTGTTTTGTTTGCGAAAAATTGTCCGTTTTTAGTCCATTCTTTGTTTAATTTTTTGTTGTTTTCAATGGCAATATCGACTAATTCAGAATAATAAGATTCGTTTTTATTCTGCGCAATACATTGTTTTAAGTATTCAAAACTTCCTGCTTGTCGTTTTATTTTTCGCTTTTCAGCTTCTTGTCGCACAATATCTTCGCCTTGGTCATAAAATTTGTCAAATTCTGTTTTGTCTGCAAAATATGCTCCAAATACTTTGTATAGCTCTTCACGACAACCACAATGAACACCATATACAATTTTATTTCTATATACAATGCTATGTTTTATAAAGCGTTCATCGAAATCCTTTCTATTGAATCTACATCTGCAATCCAAATACTTACTATCAGCTTCTGTTTTTTTATCGGGATTTAATGAATAATAAACTTTAAAATATTCTTCGGGATTTTTCGATTCCAATTCCCGCGCAAAATTGCTATTTAATTTTTCAAAGTCAGATTTTATCCGTTCAATATTTTTTTCAAAATTTTCTTTTTGATTACCCTTTTGTTGCATTTTTTCGTAACCGTTCATTGTTGTTTTGTTGATATTGAAAGGATTTTGCAATAACTGTTTGTTATAATCTGTAAATATAGAATCTAATTTTTGTTCGTATGCCGCAAATGCTTTTTCCCCGATTTTTTTAATTGTTGCCCATTCCAAAACAAAATTTTTCAGATACGGATTATCAATTCCTAAATTATCGAAAGAGAAAGTAATTTCTGATTGATTTTGTAATTGTAAGTGGATTTCATATTTTTTATTTTCATATACTATCGTTACCAATGTGGGATATAAATAATTTTCTACAAGACACCAATCATAATCGTCTATAATTTTCCAATAATTTTTTTTAAAATTTTTCGCATCTGTCACAGGGATATATATTTTACCTTCCCACTCTTTCCTGATTTCCTCTCTGTGATAAGCCGTCAAACCTCTAAAAGTGAAAGAAATAGGGTAATATTCATCATCAGCATTGTATGCAAGTAATTCACTACTCACATATTTTTTTAAGAATCTAATACGGTCATTTATTTTTTCAATACAAATTTGAACAAAAGCGTCTTGCGATTGAGTTTTTAATCGTTCTTGGTAATCAACCGTTTTTTCTAATTCGCCTTTTTCTGACCATTTTACAAATTTTTCTTTTATGCTTTTTTCTATTTCCCCAATATCGCTATTCCAATATGCTTCTTGTTTCTCTCGTTCTTTTTGTAACTCATATTTTTGCTGTCTTTGTTCTTCTTCTTTTTTTTCTCGTTCTGCTGATTTTCTCCTCACTTCTTCGGCTTCTTGTTTTTCTCGTCTGATTTCTTCGGGCGTTTTTAGTTTTTCTGCTTTTTCCAATTCGTCAGCATACCACATAAATGCTTTTGCTTTTTTTGTGTTACGAGCGGATAGAGCATCGTTCATTCCGTCTAAAAGCATCATTGCTACAACCTCGTTATATTGCGGATAACCGAGTTTTTGAGCTGCTTCTTTTTCAATTTGTTCTACTCTTTTTTCGTATGCCGTTTTTTGTGCGGATACATTTACTGCGAATAGCATTAGAACTACTCCTAAAAAACTTACTTTTTTCAATACTTTTTTCATACTTTTTCTTTTTTTTTGTCCTGCTCTAACGGCTTTGTAGGTCTTGCCTCGTTTTTTGTTATTCCGTTTTGTACGGTATCGTCTTCCATGCCTTTGTTTTCAAGGGCATCGTAGCAGGCTGCCATAAATATCAAAGCAGCAACTGCAAAAATAGTTTTTATAATTTTTTTTTATATTTAACATGTTTGATATATAATTTTTAAAACAAAATTTGTTTTGTTTTCATGTACAGTTTGAATTTTAGACTTTGTAAAATAATATAATATACTGAAATTCAACACTGTATTTGTCGCCTTATATAGGCGGCGGCGCATAATAGTTAAAATTCAGTTTCATGGTAAAATAGCGTTAAAATTCACAAAGCAAAGATATGGCGCAAATATGTAACCGCAAAATATTTGTGTGGTGAATATTACTGCATTATGAGGTAAATTTAACCTCGCCGTTTTTAATGAAATTTTATTTACTGTTAAGTTGCGAAGAATAATGAGCAAAAAAGTCATAATTCAGAACAGTAGAAATCCGTAAAAGCAGATCACAATGGATATTGTTGTTTTTCAACATTTTTCTCAAATTGCTTCTGTCGCAATATACTTTTTTTGCAAGCCACGATATTGAATGTCCGTTTTCTGCGAGTTTTTCACATATTAACTGTCCAATGTGCATTTCATGTTTCATAAAGCGTTTTTTGCAATAAAAAGACGTGGACTTCATGTTTCTTATTGAGGTCTTCGACTACCTGAACGATGACAAGAAAAGCCCACGTAACACACGTGAGCGTTGAACTTTCCTGTTCTATCGTTCTTTTGAAATGTCGAAGTTTCAATAAGAAAGAACAAAAGCTAACGCTTTTTATTATATGTTTTTAAAAAAATTAATCAAGCAAATATACATTAAAATTATAATATGAACAGATGAACATCGAATAATTATCTGCATCTGTAAATATTTTACACATCATTTTGTTTCGCAAATTGAAATTCAAATTATACCTTTGCGTTTGTAAAACGAATAAAATGATGTTAAAAATAAAATTAATATTGCTTGTTTCGGTTGTGGCTGCATGTTTGTATAGTTGCAAAAGCGATGACATTTTGAGCAAACGCCAACTCGAAGACATGCTGTTTGAAATGCACCTGTCGGACGGCGTTGTGCATACGCTTTCCGACAAAATGAAGGTGCAGAACGCCGACACAATTATCAGATATAAACCCATTTTTGAAAAATACAAATGCTCGCGCGATAAATTTGAAAAATCCATGCGCATATATTCCCGCAAAAAGGAAACAATATCCGAAATTTACGGAAATATACAACAGCGTTTTGAAACCGCGCTGAAAGATTTTGAAAGCAGAGATATGGATTCGGGAAATTTTATACAAAATGTTATAAATAAATTAGTTGCTCCACTGAAAAATATTTTGTCGGAAACAGGTAAATTTTTTGAAAATATCAAAACGACAGATGATTTTGTCGAAAAATTATTGAATCCGCAAACAGATATTCACGAAAATGCACATCAGGATTCCATGAAATTTGAAAATATCGAAAAAAAACTGAAAAAATCACCTTAAACAAATGCGAAAAATTTCAGCAAACTATATTTTCCCCATACATGCCAAGCCGATAAAAAACGGAATGATTACACTTAACGATGAAGGGAAAATAACAGAACTTTCAACCTGCTCGGAAACCGACAAAGATGTTGAGTTTTACGATGGAATAATATGTCCCGGATTTGTAAACGCACACTGTCATTTGGAACTTTCGCACTTGAAAAATGCAATTCCCGAACATACTGGAATCACAGGTTTTATAAGGGAAATATCGAAGCAACGCAATATTGTTGACGCGCAGCAGCAAATTCAAACGGCAGCGTTTTACGATAACTTAATGTATTTGCATGGTATTGTTGCGGTTGGCGATATTTCAAATGATGTTCTGACTTTTGAATTGAAAAAACAGAGCAAAATATTTTATCACACTTTTGCAGAAGCTTTTTCGTGCAATGAAAACGAAACAGACAAAATTTTGAAAAAAAATCAGGATATTGTTGATTACGGCAAAAAACTCGGAATTTCAATTTCGCCGACTTTACACGCTTCATATTCAATGTGTAACGGACTGTTTTCAAAAATAAAACATCGCGCGGAGCAAAGCGGAATTTTATCATATCACAATCAGGAAACGCAGGCTGAAAATGAATATTTTCAAAATAATTCGGGTAAATTTTTGGAATTTTACAATGAATTTCAAACTCCCGACAGACCTGTGCATACAGGAAAAACGTCAATTCACCGTTTGCTGGATAATATCAGTAAAAACGTCAAAATTCTGCTTGTTCATAATACTTTTACATCCGAAAATGATTATGATTTTGCAGTATCGGCATCCCAAAATATCACATGGACGCTGTGTCCGAAATCAAATTTATATATCGAAAATTGTTTGCCTCCGATTGAAATGTTTCGCCGTAAAAATGCACGGATTGCAATCGGAACAGACAGTTTGTCATCAAACACAAGCCTTTCGATAATAAACGAACTGTTTACAATTTCCGAAAATTTCGATAATATCGAACTCAACGAATTGTTAACGTGGGCAACGCTCAACGGCGCAAAAGCGCTTGGAATTGAAGCAAAATTCGGAACTTTTGAACATGGGAAAACGCCCGGAATTGTTTTAATTGATAATGTTGATACGGACAAAATGATGCTGACGCAAGATTCGCGTTCACAAACTTTATGAAAAAGATTTATTTAATATTTGAATGTTGTCATGTTATTTTATTTTTAATTTTTGCCTATACTTTATATCATCAATGGTGAAATTACAATAAGGTTTTTCATTTACAACAATATTTAACTCGCTATTTTTTTTTGTTTCTCCAAAAAATCATACCTTTATTAATTATTTATTTGACAGATGTTGAAAATTATTAAAATATTAGTTTCGACTGTTTATGGTACAGTAGTTTCCGTTCGCAATAAACTTTATGACATTGGCATATTTTCTCAGAAAGAAATAAAAGATGTGGTAACAATAGTTATTGGAAATATCACGGTCGGAGGAACAGGCAAAACGCCACATTCGGAGTTTATGTTAAATATATTGAAAAATGAATTTAAGGTCGCTCTGCTTTCACGCGGATATAAACGAAAAACAAAAAAATTCAGATATGTGGAAACAACAAGCACGGCTGCGGAAGCGGGAGACGAACCTGTGCAGATAAAACGCAAATTTCCGAATATAACAGTTGCCGTTGATGCGAACAGAGTAAGAGGCATCAAGTATATAAAAGAAAACCATCCCGACATCGATGTTATTGTTTTGGATGATGCATTTCAACACAGACGTCTTAAACCTGCTCTGTCCATCTTACTTTGCGATTATCGGCGACCGATAAACAAAGATAAAATGCTGCCCTGGGGAACATTGCGCGACAAACAAAATCAAAAGCACAGAGCCGATGTTGTGTTTGTTACAAAGTGTCCGCAAAATATAAATCCGATTGATATGAGAATTGTAATCAATGATTTGAAACTGTTTCCATATCAAAAACTGTTTTTTACAGCGTTAGAATATCAGGATTTGAAACCTGTTTTTGATGTTGAAAGCAAACCTGATTTTACGGATAAAATAGCGGCTGTTGCAGGCATTGCAAATCCCAAACTGTTTGAAGAATATATATCGGCGCATTATGCAAAACCTCAAATACTTGTATTTTCGGACCATCATGATTTTTCGCAAAAAGATATTAATAATATTTGTGATATTATTGATAAAAACGAACTGTTCATAACTACCGAAAAAGACGCAATACGCCTGATGAAATATCAAAATTTTACAGAGCAGCAAAAAGCAAAAATGTTTTATCTTCCCATACAAATAAAAGTTTTGAATAAAGAAGAAGAAAAACTGACTTCGTACATAATTGATTATATTAAGAAATACAAAGGAAACAGCAAATTTTATTTGTAAAATTCAAAAAATATGATTACTGTTCAGTAACAGTTAAATTATCTCCAAATCACACGAAAACTGCCATGAAATTTTTTATTTACTCGTTGAGATTATGTAAATTATTTATTAGACCTTTTCGGAAAAATAGTTCTTATATTACAAATACTTTGTCGGTTGTTTCACGCTTATAGATTGGCAAAGACGAAGAACATAACGTCATTGCGAACCCGCAAAGCCAACCGTAGCACGTCGTTGTGAGGAATGTAATGACGAAGCAAACCATATTTTTACGAAATTTACTTGTGTGTTGTACTTTTATTAATAAGTTGTACCTTTGCATCGAATATTAATTTTAAAGTCAACTTCAAAAATGAAAGGAAAAATATTGCTAATCGCACTGCTTGCAACGGTTTGTTTTATATCGTGTACAAAAAAACATTCTGTCCGAATAAGCGGAACTTTTGATAACATATCGAATGAAAAAATAATAATTGAACAGCAAACAGCATCGTTTACGTTTGTTTTGGATTCGATATTAATCAACGCAAACGGAAAGTTTTCAACCGACCTGAATCTTCGTACGGAAGAGCCTGCTTTTATCAGAATAAAAAATAAAAGCGGACAACAGTTAATGATGCTTCTTGCCGAAAACGGCGAAAAAATTAATATCCAATACGAAAAAGGAAACTATAATATTGAAGGTTCTCAAGGTTCGGAATATGTGAAAGAACTTTCCGAAACATTGAGCAAAACATCGCTGGCAATAGACTCGCTGAGCAAAATCATAAACAGTAACAGCACAACCGATACCGATGCGCAGGAAGCAAAAAATATTCTTGCAAAAAAAATCATCGAACAGAAACGAAATAATATAAGGTTTATTATCAATCATCCCAAATCGTACGCATCAATATTTGCACTGTATCAAAAATATCCAAGCGGACTAAAAATATTCGGCGATGAAAACGATTTTTTGTTTTACAAGATGATTATTGATTCTATGGATACTAAATATGCGCGAGCAGAATACATGACCATTGTAAATCGTGATTATAATGAAATGCAACGCATATTGGGACTGAAAAATAAATTAGATTCGCAACAAATTCAGGAAATAGCGTATCCCGACATTGAATTACCCGACCGCAACGGAAAACAAATAAAACTTTCATCATTGCAAGGGAAAATTATTCTGTTAACATTTTGGAGTTCTGAAATCAACGGCAATCAGTTTGACAATAAAGCGCTGATGGATCTTTATGAAAAATATCACTCCAAAAATCTTGAAATATATCAGGTTTCATTTGATACCGAACGTGATTTTTGGCTGCGGGCTCTTAACAGTCAAAAATTGCCGTGGATAAACGTTTGCGATTTTAGAGGCACAAACAGTATTCCGTTTAGACTGTACAATATAAGTAAATTACCATCAAATTTTATAATTGACGGAGAAGGGCAGTTTGTGGCACGCGATATTTTCGGAGACGAACTTGAAAATACAATTCAGTCATTGTGCAAATAAAATTAAATGAAAACCGAAGCAAAAAACAGTAACAGCCGTTCGACAAAAATATATTTTGCCGCCGATGTTCATCTTGGTTTGTGTGCAGGCACAGATGCTTCGGAACGTGAAATTGCTTTTGTCAAATGGCTTGATAAAATAAAAACCGATGCCGAAGCCGTTTTTTTGCTCGGAGATATTTTTGATTTCTGGTTTGAATATAAATATGTTGTTCCTCGCGGATTTGTTCGCGTTCTCGGCAAAATAACCGAACTTACAGACAAGGGAATCCCTGTGCATTTTTTTACAGGAAATCACGATATGTGGACGTTCGATTATCTCCAAAACGAAACAGGAATGATAATTCACAAAAAGCCTTTTGAAACAACATTGTACGGAAAATCATTTTTTCTTGCGCATGGCGATGGACTCGGAAAAGATGAGAAAAGTTATATGTTGTTGAAAAACATATTTTCATGCAGATTTTTTCAGCGCATTTTTGCATTTTTACATCCGCGTACAGGAATAGGCATAGCCAAAATGTGGTCGAAACACAGCCGGCTGAGCAAAGGGCTGTCCGAAACTTTTAATGAAAATACCGACATACTGCTTGCCTTTGCAAAACAGAAACTTAATGAAAAACATGTTGATTTTTTCGTCTTCGGACACAGACATACGCCATTGCAATTACGCTTACCAAACGACAGTCTGTTCACAATCGCAGGAGAATGGATTAACGGCAGAGAATATGCGGTTTTTGATGGAGAAAACCTTACTATGCAGAAATTTTGATATAAGATTTTTAGGGAAATACATTAAATTAAAATACTGTGCGCGTCATTGCAAAGAACACAGCAACCGCATAACGTCATTGCGAGGCGGAACAAAACAACAGAACGTCATTGCGAGGAATGAGCGTAGCGAATGACGTACCTGTATTATTTTCAAATCTATTATTTTAAAAAATTAAAACATATTTATTGTTTAACCGTGTGTGTGCTGATATGTTTTTTGGCGTTTTTAGCGGTGTGCTGTGCTTCTGTTACAGTCCTGAAATTTTCTTTATTTCGTTAAGTTTATTCAGCGCTTCAATGGGTGTAAGGTTATTTATTTCGAGATTTTTGAGTTCATCGCGTATTTGTTTCAACACAGGGTCGTCAAGTTGAAAAATGCTAAGCTGATAGCCACTGCGCGTTTCGGCAATTTCGCCTGTTGATTTTTCGAGAGGATTTTTTTTGTTGTCGCTTTCAAGTTTTTGCAAAATTTCTGCGGCGCGCGCAACAATGCTTTTCGGCATTCCCGACATTTCGGCAACGTGAATACCAAAACTGTGTTCGGTGCCGCCTTTTACAAACTTGCGCAAAAAAATCACTTTGTTGTTTATTTCTTTCACCGCAATGTTGTAGTTTTTTATACGGGTGAAAGATTTTTCCATTTCGTTAAGTTCGTGATAATGCGTTGCAAACAGCGTTTTTGCTTTTGCCGCAGGATGTTCGTGGATATATTCTACCATAGCCCACGCTATTGAAATTCCATCGTAAGTGCTTGTTCCGCGACCAACTTCGTCGAGCAGCACAAGCGAACGCGGCGAAAGATTGTTCAAAATACTTGCCGATTCAAGCATTTCAACCATAAATGTGGATTCACCCTGAGAGATATTGTCGGACGCGCCGACTCTTGTAAAAATCTTATCTACAATTCCGATTTTTGCCGACTGCGCCGGAACGTAACAGCCTATTTGCGCAAGCAGTACAATAAGCGCTGTTTGCCGCAGTATAGCCGATTTTCCCGACATGTTTGGTCCTGTAATAATAATTATCTGCTGTTCTTTGCTGTCAAGAAAAACGTCATTTGCAATATAAGTTCCGGGTTGCATCATTGTTTCTATTACCGCATGGCGTCCCTGTTTTATATCTATTTCGTCTCCATCGGTTATTTCGGGTTTGCAGTAGCCTGATTTTGCCGCAAGAGTAGAAAAGGAAAGCAGACAGTCAAGTTTGGCAATTAACGAAGCATTAAGTTGAACAGGAACAACAAATTCAAGAATATTTGCAATCAAATCATTAAATATTTGCTGTTCTATTGCAATCATTTTCTCTTCGCCGCCGAGTATTTTTTCTTCGTAATGTTTAAGTTCTTCGGTAATATATCTTTCGGCTTCTGTGAGGGTTTGCTTGCGTATCCAGTCCGAAGGCACTTTGTCTTTGTGCGTATTTCTCACTTCTATATAATATCCGAAAACGTTGTTAAATCCTATTTTCAGCGATGTTATTCCTGTGCGTTCTATTTCTCTTTCCTGAATTTCGAGCAGATATTTTTTACCGTTACGAACAATATTTCTGAGTTCATCAAGTTCGCTGTTTACGCCATCGGCAATTACGCCGCCTTTTGCAAGCTGGTTGGGCGCATCGGGGCGTATGTGTTTTTTGATTTCCGTTCTTATGCCGTTGCAAAGATTGATATGTTCGCCTATTTTTTTGATATTGGGTTCGTCAGCATTTTTGCACAAGTCTTTTATGGGCGTCATTGCAGACAGGGCTGTTGCAAGTTGCAAGGCTTCGCGCGGAACGATTTTACCTGCCGCCGCTCTTGATATTATACGTTCAATATCACCTATTTCATATATTTTTTCTGTGATTTTTTCGGAAATATCGGTATTTTTCACAAAATATTCTACCGCATTAAGTCGCGAGTTGATGGCTCGCATATCTTTAAGCGGCAGTGAAACCCATCGCCGCAGAAGTCTTGCACCCATTGGCGAAATGGTTTTGTCAATTACATCTACAAGCGTTTTTGCGTTTTCATTAAACGAATGAAAAAGTTCGAGATTGCGAATGCTGAAACGGTCAAGCCAAACGTATTCATCGCCATCGATGCGCGAAACGGATGAAATATGTTTAAGCCGTTCATGCTGTGTTATGTCAAGATAAAATAAGGTTGCTCCCGCCGCAATAATTCCCATTGAAAGATTTTCTACTCCAAAGCCTTTCAAGGTGCCTGTTTTCAGTTGTTGAAGCAGTTTGTTATAAGCGGCATCTTCGACAAAAGCCCATTCGTCCATTTTATAAATGTAATGCTTGTCGCCGAAATAATCTGTAAAACTGTTTTCGTATCCTTTTTGAAAAATGATTTCCTTAGGCGCAAAATTTGTAATCAGTTTATCCGCATATTCTACCGAGCCTTCCGAAATAAAAAACTCGCCTGTTGAAACGTCAAGAAAGGCTATGCCGACAAGTTTTTTATTGAAATGAACGCAAGCCAGAAAGTTATTTTCACGATTTTCCAAAACGTTTTCAGAAAATGTAATTCCGGGCGTAACGACTTCGGTAATTCCGCGTTTTACTATTTTTTTTGCTTTTTTCGGGTCTTCCAACTGGTCGCATATTGCAACGCGCTGTCCTGCGCGAACAAGTTTAGGCAAATAAGTATTTATGGAATGATGCGGAAATCCTGCAAGTTCAACATGTTGAGCCGAGCCATTGGCGCGTTTTGTAAGCGTAATACCGAGAATTTCACTTGCCCTGACGGCATCTTCGCCGAAAGTTTCATAAAAATCGCCTACGCGAAACAGCATTATAGCATCGGGATGTTTTGCTTTCATTGCAAAATACTGCTTCATTAACGGCGTTTCTACTATATTTGTATCACGTATCAAATTATATCGGATTTTTATTTTGTAAGGCGCGGCAAAGTTAATAATTTTTTGCAAAACTAAATCTTGCCGTAAAAATTAATTAGATATTACAGCAATTACAAATCCCGACTGATAAATTTTACGGTAAATTTGTAAAACGTATTTATTTTTATTGGCTATTTTGATTTAATATAAATTATGTATCTTTGCAACAACCGAATGTGAAATATCCATATCCAAATGAAACGGCAATTTCAAATGGTAAATAGTATAAACAGTTGACATATAAATAATAAACATATAAAATAATAGAAAAATGAGAACAAAATCTTTAATCCTGTTAACTCTTTTGAGTTGCTTTTTGCTAAGCTGTAACAGCAGCAAACCAACATCGGCGCCCATATCCATTACTTGGGAGATGGGAAAAAACGGAATAAAACCCGGATGCTACGACCACACTTTTTACATTACAAACAACGGTAAAACCGAATTAAACGGCAACTGGATAATTTATTACAATCAAATGCCAATGACTCCAATGAATACCGACAGTGCGCAACTTACGCTTGAACATATAAGTTCTACATATTTCAAACTTTATCCATCGCAAAATTATAAACCGATTGCAGCAGGTGAAACTCTTGCATTTCATATAATAAGCAGAGGAAGCATAATAAAAGAATCAAATACGCCGTCGGGAACATACATTGTTCTTACAGATGAAAACGGCAAAGAACAACAACCTCAAAATATTGAAATCAAAATAGTTCCTTTCACAAATTCGGCACAATGGGGACGTCCGAATGTCAGAGAACTTCCATATCCCGATGGAAATTACGTGTATGAACAAAATTCATTTTTTAATCATCAGTTTGACATGGACGAAACATATATATTTCCATCAATAAAATCAATAGAAAAAACCGGCGAAAAATCTGTTTTTGCAAAAACAGTAAAGATAGATGCCGAAGCCGATTTTGCAAACGAAGCCGATTTGCTCAAAGAAAAACTTGTATCGCTGTTCGGATGCACTGTTGCCGAAGATGGTGAAACAACCGTAAAACTGAAAAAGATACAAAACGACAAAAGCGAATATTATGAAATAAAAATCAACAATAATACCGTTGAAATAAGCGGAGCGGACGCTCACGGAGTTTTTAACGGCTGCCAAACATTAATCAATATTTTGGGCAATCACGACAACTTGCCAGCCGAAATTGCAAATATGCAAATATCCGATTATCCTGATTTGTATCATCGCGGAATAATGCTTGATGTATCTCGAAACTTTTCGGTAAAAAACAATGTTTTAAAGTTAATCGACATACTGTCATCATATAAAATGAATGTTCTTCATTTGCATTTGTCTGACGATGAAGCATGGCGCATTGAAATTCCCGGCTTGGAAGAACTTACTCAAATCGGTTCACGCAGAGGACATACGCTCGACGAAAGCGAATGTTTGTATCCCGCATTTGACTGGGGCTGGGATGCTTCGGACACAAATACTCTGGCTAACGGATATTACACCCGCAACGATTTTATTGAAATATTGAAATATGCAAAGCAGCGTCATGTAAACATTCTTCCCGAAATAGACCTGCCCGGTCATGCACGCGCTGCAATTAAGGCAATGAATGTAAGATACAATAAATATATCAAAACCGACAAAGCAAAAGCCGAAGAATATCTGTTAACCGATTTTGACGATACATCAAAATATCTGTCGGCGCAAAGTTTTACCGACAATGTAATAAATGTGGCAATGCCATCTTCATATAAATTTATTGAAAAAGTGATAGATGAAATTCATAAAATGTATGCGGATGCAGGACTGGAACTGAAAATATTCCATTTGGGAGGAGACGAAGTTCCCAACGGCGCATGGGAAGGTTCAAAAATAAGTCTTGATTTTATGCAGCAGCACGGAATGAGCGCAATACGCGACCTTAAAGATTATTTTTTAAGCCAAACTTTGGACATGCTTGATAAAAAACATATTCAGCTTGCGGGCTATCAGGAAGTTGCTTTGCTTCGTGATGGAACGTACAATGAACGCTTTGCAAACAGAAATGTTTTAAGTTATTGCTGGAATAACGTTCCCGAATGGAAAGGCGATGATATTCCGTACAAACTTGCAAACGCCGGCTATCCTATAATATTGTGCAATGTTACAAATCTTTATCTTGACATGTCGTACAGCAAGCATCAAAACGAGCCGGGCTTGCACTGGGGAGGATTTGTAAATGAGTTTAACACATTTGATGTATTGCCTTATGATATTTATAAATCTGTAAGGCGCGATTTCAGCGGAAATCCGATAGATATTGAACATGCAACAAAAACAAAAGTTGCACTGGCGCAGAATGCACGAAATCAGATAAAGGGAATGCAGGGACAATTTTATGCAGAAACCGCAAGGTCATTTGAAATGATAGAATACCAGCTGTTCCCAAAAATGTTCGGACTTATAGACCGCGCATGGAACACGCAGCCTGCATGGTCGCAAACAAAAGGGGAACAGGCATACGAAACAGAAAAACAATTATATAACGCTAAAATTTCAATCAATGAGTTGCCGCGTTTGTTAAAGATGAAAGCAAATTTCAGGATTGCACAGCCCGGAATTAAACTTGTTGATGGTTTGCTGATTGCCAATTCATATATCCCAAATGCGGAAATTCGCTATACCACAGATGGCAGCGAGCCTTCGCAGCAATCCGAATTATGGACTGCTCCTGTTGCCTGCAATGCAAAACAGGTAAAGGCAAAGGCTTTTTATCTTGGCAAACAAAGCGTAACAACTCTGCTTGAAAATGAATAAAAGCAAAGAAAAAGACATAAAATAAAATTATTAACTGCTTAAAAAGCAGATAATAATATACAGTACCATTATTCTTTTAAATTAACAGACAAAAAAATCCTGACAGAATTTCTCTGTCAGGATTTTTCCACTAATTAAATGTATAACAAAATGTGTGTTTGTCTGAATTTTTTATTGTTGACTGTTTAGAATTTGCAGTTATAATCCGTAAAACCCTCCTGCTCCACGCAGCAATACAGCCGCAAGTATAAGCATTAAGGCTGCCGAAACAGCAACAGTTACAATCAAACTAACCACAAAATATGAAGCCTGTTTTTCGGATTGAACTTTCATCAAAGGCTGCAAACCAGTATAAATAATATACAGCCCGTACAGCCCTGCAAGCGATGCCAGCCACGACAATGAAGGCAGCAGATAAAACAAGCCGCCGACAAACATTGGCGTATAAGCGTAAGCAACAAGCGATACGGCGCGGTTAAAGTCTTTTTTTGCGCCGAAATTATCGGCAAGCGCATTGATTACAAACGCCGTAATATATACGCCGCTTAGCATTGCCACGTACTGAACTATTGCCTGACGCACTCCCCACGATACGGAACTGATATGTACGCCCCATACCGAATAACCAATAAGCCCGTAGCCGATAAAGGCTGCCACAGCAGGAATAAGAGCCAAAGGCACAACATAGCCTGTAAACACTTTAACATGAGGCGAATTTTCTGCCTCAATGGTCTGCCATTCTGTTTTTGGGCTGACCAAAACATTTTTTAATCTGTTAATAATTTCCATAATTTTAAAATTTTAATTTGTTCTTTTATTATTTTTTAATTTATCGATTTATTTGTTAGTATGGTTATTGCGGAGGCAGCGCAACTGCAACAGGTTGCAGTTATGATTATATGTTAATTCAATGATAAAATATTAATTGCCTGTTGCCCGACTGCTGCGCTCCTCCCAATAACGTTGTTAATTAATTTTTGCCTGTCAGTTTGTTTTTACAAATTCTACGCGGCGGTTTTTTGCACGCCCTTCGTCGGTGTTATTATCGGCGAGAGGCGACGATTGACCTTTACCCGCGCTGGCGAGGCGATCGGCAGAAATTCCCATTTCCACCAATTTATCTACTACGGCTTTTGAACGCACTTCCGACAGCGTTTGATTGGAAGCGGCATTACCCGTATTATCCGTATGACCTTCAACAGAGAATTTTAACTCCGTATTGTCCTGCATGAGTTTTACTATACGGTTGATTTCTCCCATGCTTTCGGGCTTGATTGTACTTTTGCCCACATCAAAGGTAATGCCGTAAGTAATGAATTTTCCGTCTGTCATCATGCGGTCGTATAATGGAACTGCGCCTTTGGCAATGCGAACGTTGCGAATATACAATTCCGATTTTTCCTGTTGGGAACCTCCGTAAAACTCAACATAAGTACCTCCACCATCGTAATTTGGAAAATTACAAAAGCGTATGCCGTTAAGATAGGCTTTGACCGCCCGTTTGTTTACTGAAACCGCTACATGCGCCCATGCATTGACAGGCACAGGTATCTCGTATTCCGATCTTCCCCACTCGCCGTCACTCTTTCTTATTCCTGC
>JAIRRX010000111.1 GCA_031255755.1 Prevotellaceae bacterium
ATTTATTTCAACAGGAAATATTGAAACAATGAAAATGCTTGTACACACTATCAACCCAAATATAGTCGAACAGAATTTTATAAGTTATAATATATAATGTCTTCGTTGCTGTTGCTATCCTCGCAATGCCGTACAAAAGAAACAAAAACGAAACGTCAAGGGCGCATCCCTGTGAATCGACGATACAAACAGTCATTGTATCACCGCAGTCCAAAACGACCGCATAACGTCATTGCGAGGAATGAGCGTAGTAAATGACGAAGCAATCCAGAATTTTCTTTTTCTGGATTGCTTCGCTTCGCTCGCAATGACGATGATTGCTTCACCGCTTCGCGGTTCGCAATGACGTTATACAGTTCTGCATCCCTCGCAATGACGGGTTTGCTTTCGTTCTGAAAGTTTCTAAACTTGTTTCATTGCTAATGCAATGATTACTATAATTAAAAACTGTTTCCGAAAAGGTCTATTGTGTGATTACAACAGATTCAAATCATGGACTGTAAAATATTTATTTGCAATCTATTTTTTCATTATTTCTTCAATTTCTTCAACAGTTACAGGAATACGTTTTTTACCGAGCAGTCGGCAGCCGTTTTCAGTGATAAGTAAATCATCTTCTATGCGTACGCCGCTTACGTCCATGTATTCGTTTATTTTTTCGTAATTGATAAAGTCTTTGTTAATTTTTTCACTTTTCCATTTGGCAATCAGTTCCGGAATAAAATAAATTCCCGGCTCGTCTGTAATTACATGATTTTTTTGCAGTCGGCGTCCCATTCTCAATGCAGATGTTCCGAATTGAGATGAACGACCGATTTCATCATCGTATCCTACATAGTTTTCGCCGAGATTTTCCATATCGTGAACATCGAGTCCCATCATGTGTCCAAGCCCGTGAGGCAAGAAAAGAGCATGCGCTCCGTTTTCTACGGCATCGTCAATATTGCCGCGCATTATACCCAAATTGCATAATCCGCGCGTTATTATTTTTGCGATTTCGAGATGTATGCTTTTATAAGTTACATCCGGCTTTGCAAGTTCTATTGTTTTATTGTTTGCTTCAAGTACAATATTGTAAATGTCTTTTTGTTTTTGCGTAAATTTTCCGTTAACAGGTATTGTTCGCGTAAAATCCGAACAGTAATTCATTTCGTTTTCTGCTCCTGCATCCGTTATCAACATTCTGTTTTCTGTAAGTTTCTGGCTGTGGTCGTGATTATGCAGCGTATGTACATTTTGCGACAATATCACAGGAAATGAAATATATCCGTTATTTGCTATTGTGATACCTTCAATTACTCCTGCCAGTTCGTATTCCATTAATCCGGGCTTGCACATTTTCATTACTGTCGTATGCATTTTGTAGCCGATATTACATGCTTTTTCTATTTCTTCTATTTCAAATTCATCTTTTATCGAACGCATTTCAACTACGGCTTTTATGAACTGTTGCGAAATATAGTTTTTTACATGTTTGGATTTAATACCCAAAAGCGTTGATAACATTTCTGCGTTATCCTGACGGTATTGAGGTAAAAAATGAATTTTTCGTCCTAAACGCACAGCATTATTGATATATGTAAAAAGATCTTTTTGCGGATATACGGAATTTACGCCAACGCGCATTCCTTTTTCTTTTGCCGACTCTTGCGGTCCCATCCATATTATGTCGTCAATATCAACATCGTTCATATAAAGACATTCGACATCTTTATCAATATCAATTACGGCTGCACAGTCGGGATAATTTATTCCCCAGTAATATAAAAATGTACTGTCCTGACGAAATCTGTAAGCATTTCCCGGATAATTCATCGGCGAATCGCCGTTTCCTATAAACAGTAATAATCCCGTACGAAACATTTTCCGTAAGCGGTTTCTTCTTTCTACGTAAATTTTTGTATCAAACATTATTTTTTAAAATTAATTGTTACTTTTTTAAGTATCTTCTTAAAGTAATATTTTAATTAAAGTGATAAAAAGATACTTTTTCTAAATTTTATTTATTGAAGCAAAGGTACAAAATAAATATTTACTCATATATATGACGTTACAAAAAGAGTTAAAAAGGTTTTTAATTAAAGTTAATTCGCTTATATGACCAAGTATTTATTTTGAAATATTATTCAAAGCGTACAGTTTTAATAAAATTCTTTCTACTGCTTTTTTATCCATACATTGGTAATCTCGCCAAAAACAAGTTTATGATATTCTTTTGCTTCGTTGAAACCATCAATAATGAAATTTTTGTCATCCTGATTGAGAAAATCATCCGGCTGCACTGTTGTAATTTCTGTAAGTTTACATTCCAGTACCAGACGCGCTTCCTTATATGTTGTATTGCCATCAGGAGTTAGAACAGGCGTAAGTGTTGTTTCTTTCATTTTATCTGTATTGCGTCCGCTTTTGCTTCCGAAAAACAAAACCTGTTCCTTGTATTCTTCGGGAAAATACGAAAGAGTATAAGTGTGTTCGTTTTTGATAATTTCGAGCGTATAGCGATTTGCACGCAACATGCACCATGTTACAGGTCGGTTAAATAAAATTCCGATTCCGCCCCAACTTGCAGCCATTGAATTAAAATCCGGTAATTTACCTGCTGTAATCACCGTAATGTCTTTTCCTACTAATTTGAATACATTGTCATTGATTTCATCAGCCGAAATGCCTGTAAACAGCGCTTCAAAATTCATATCCGTTATGTTGTTTATTTTTGCGCTTTCATTGTCAATATTTTTCTTTTCCTGACTTACGCACGACATACAGATTAACATGCTTAATAATAAAAATGAGTTTTTCATATTTTTATAATATTTATAATTTTTACAAAGGTATATTTTTTTCACAAAATGCAAAAAAACTGATTTGTTTTTGTACATTTGCGCATTATTAGCAGTATTATCATTTTTTATTAAATTTTGTATTTATGGAAATAAAAGGGAAATTCGACCATTACAATTTCAATGTATCAAACCTTGAACGCAGTATTACATTTTATGAAAAATCTCTCGGTCTTGCAGAATATAAACGCACAACAGCCGAAGACGGTTCTTTTATCATTGTATTTTTGCGAGATGGATATAATTCCGATTTTATGCTTGAATTGACATGGCTGCGCGACCGTAAAGAGCCGTACAGTCTTGGCGATTGTGAGTTTCATCTTTGCATGCGCGTAGATGGAGATTATGATGAAGTTCGTAAGTTTCACAGAGAAATGGGTTGTATCTGTTATGAAAATGAAAAAATGGGCTTGTATTTCATATCCGACCCTGATGGCTACTGGATTGAAATATTGCCGCTGAAAAGAAAATAAATTGCAGTTTCAGTTTTTTGTTCGGCGCTGTCAAAATCGCATTGAACAAAGAATTTGAATGTAAGTCGCAGGATATTTTAGAATTTAGAAAGATTTAATATATTAAAAATTTGGGAAAATGAAAAAAAACAAGTTATTGCTATCGGTAGGTACATTGATAGCGTTGGCATTAGTAGTAATTTTATTATTAACAACCATGACAACAACAAAAGCACAGCAAATAACAGGAGACTGGAAAGGTACGTTAAACGTACAGGGAATGGATATGGAATTGATTTTTCATATCGTTGAAAACGAAGGAACATATTCGGCTACAATGGATGTTCCGATGCAAGGCGCTTCGGGAGTTGCAATAGAAACTGTCGAAGTTAAAAACGATGAATTGAGTTTATCGTCTGCACAACTTCAATTGGCGTATAAAGGTAAACTGAAAGACGAAACTATTGAAGGAAATTTTGAACAAATGGGCATGGTATTGCCTTTAACACTGACCAGATTTGAAAGCAAACAGCCCGGAGATGTTTCGCTTCCTTCTACCGAAGAAGAACTTGCCGAACTAATTGCTTACGACAAGGGCGATTTCAAATATAAGGTAGAAGATTATTTTACGCAACCTAAAGCATCTTCATTTCAACTTTCGCCGAATGGAAAATATATGTCTTACATGGAAAAGGAAGACGGAACAACCAAACGTCATGTATATGTAAAAGACATTAAAACTCAAAAAATTACGCGCGTTATTGAAGAAAAGGAAGAACTTATCAGAGGTTATGGTTGGGTCAACGAAGAACGCTTGGTTTATTTAATGGACAAAGGCGGCAACGAAAATTATCATATCTACGCCGTAAATCTTGACGGAACAAATAACATTGATTTAACGCCTTTTGATGACATACAGGCAGGAATAATCAATATGCTGAAAGAACAGAAAGATTTTATTATTATCCAAATGAATAAAAACAACAAGCAGTTTTTCGAGCCGTACAAATTGAACGTTGTTACAGGAGAAATGGTGCAACTGTTTGAAAATACGGATGCGGAAAATTCGATACAGGGTTACAATTTCGACAAAGACGGCGAATTACGCGCGTATGACAAAATGGTAAATGGAACTGAAATGGAAATGTGGTATAAAGACCTGACGACAAAAGAATTTAAACTCATTTATCATGGGACATGGTATGAAGGTTTTTCCATATCGGGCTTCGATTATTCAGGTGAAAATCCGGACTATGCGTACGTGATAACAAATGTCGGCAGCGACAAGACGAGAATTGTACTGTATGATTTCAAAAACAATAAAATTGTAAAAGAGATTTTATCAAATCCCGATTATGATGTTTCGGGAATGGCTCGTTCACGCAAACGCAATTACGAAATAGACTATTTTTCTTATGAAGGCGAAAAAAATGTAATTGTTCCCGTAAGCCAATTTTACACCGATTTGCACAAACGCATGAAACAAGAATTTAAAGACAATGAATTTGCTATTGTTGATTTTGATGATGATGAAAATACATTCCTGCTGGTTGTGCAAAGCGATAAATTATATGGAAAATATTACCAGTATGACGTTAGAACAAAAAAAATCACACTGCTGTACGATTTAATGCCGCAACTGAAAGAAGCAGACATGGCAGAAATGCGCCCAATAACATTCAAAAGCCGCGACGGGCTTACTGTTCATGGATATATTACCTTACCGCAAGCAGCATTGAATGGCAAAAAAGTTCCTTTGATTGTCAATCCTCACGGCGGTCCGCAGGGCATTCGTGATTCATGGGGATTCAATCCGGAAACACAGTTATTTGCAAGTCGCGGATATGCTACGCTGCAAGTTAATTTCCGCATTTCAGGAGGTTATGGAACAAAATTCTTAAAAGATGGTTTCAAGCAGGTAGGCAGAAAATGTATGGATGACGTGGAAGACGGCGTAAAATACGTAATCGAACAGGGCTGGGTTGATAAGGATAAAATCGCTATTTACGGCGGTTCGCACGGCGGTTATGCCACGCTAATGGGATTGATAAAAACACCGGATTTATATGCCTGTGGAGTTGATTATGTCGGAGTATCAAATATTTTTACATTTTTTGAATCATTCCCTGAATATTGGAAACCGCTAAAAGAAGTGATGAAAGAAATATGGTACGACCTCGATAATCCCGAAGAAGCAGAAATTGCAAAAGAAGCTTCGCCGGTTTATCAGATTGACAAAATTACAAAACCGCTGTTTGTTATTCAGGGTGCAAACGACCCGCGCGTCAATATCAATGAATCAGACCAGATAGTCGTAAAATTGCGGGAAAAAGGATTTGACG
The DNA here is from genome assembly GCA_031255755.1 of Prevotellaceae bacterium. GTDB lineage: Bacteria > Bacteroidota > Bacteroidia > Bacteroidales > UBA932 > JAIRKV01. The sequence goes on from JAIRRX010000111.1 coordinate 5,635, forward strand.
TTCCTTATATGGTAAAATACAACGAAGGACACGGCTACAGCCGCGAAGAAAACAGAATGGAACTGTATAAATGTATGTTGGGATTTTTTGCAAAAAATTTTAATGAATAATCATTATAACTCATGCAAAAGGAAGCAGTTCGCATTAAGAATTGCTTCCTTTTTGTTTTATTAAAAATTGAAATGATATTCGCTGTGCCGAATTTTAATAAATCTATTCAGATAAACATTTATATATAACGTATCATTGCCGACACAGCAAAGCAACAAGCAGCAAAATACTGTTAATCTAATCTGTTTACCAAAAAATCCAATATTTTTTCTTTTACATCAAAACCTGTTAACAGAAAAAAATATTTTTCAAATCAATATTTATATTGGATTTATATTTTGAAAATAATTATTTATTCTTAACTGTTCATGCCGCACAAAATAAGGCTGTTCTTCCGAACAGCCTTATTTTGCAGGCTTGCAACTGTGTTTATCTGCGCCGTGATGAACTGCCTGATGACGCGGATGACGATGATGAACTTGACGGCTGGCTTCCTGTGTCGGTGGTTGGCGTTGCCTGTCTGCGCGTAGCCTGTGTTGGTGTGCTTTTGCTTTCAACCTGTACGGACGAGCCTGTTGTTTGCGAACTGCTGCTGCGTCTTGCTGAAGACGGCTGGCTGCTGTTGCTGTTGGTATTGGTTACGCTATTGCCTGCGGATTTGTTATCGTTGGCGGTTCTTCTGTAACTGTCGGTATTTGTATTTGTACTGCCTTGATTATTGACGGCGTTTCTGTTGGATGTATTATTGTTTGTCGTGTTATGCGAGTTGCCTGTTCCGTATGTTGTTTCTCTGCGGGTATGCGTTGTTGGCGCGGGGGCATTATGCGGTTTCATGTCTTTCGGTTTCGGAGGCATGTGCGTTGTTTTATTATGATGGGATTTTGAATAATTATTTCTTCCGTTATGTATATTGATGCGCATGCTTGAATAAATATTATGGTTGATATGTCTGTCGTTGAAATATACAATTCTGCCTTTATATTTGTAAAATCCGTCAAGTAAAATTACTTCCGAAGGTAAACTGCGGTAATATCTCAATTCCTTTGCGGTGAAATATAAATCCCAATTTACTCTTAAATTACTGTGATACCGCGCATTTGTCAATCCCCAGTGTAATTGCACATTTCCTGTTCTTATTGTAACGTTTATATTGCGCCCCCATGTCGGGCTGTATCCATAATAATAATAATCGTAATACTGCCAGTAATCATCGCATATTTCTATTGCATTTACCGCATAACTGCGTGCCATTAGCGAATATTGAAGCGACAGCCTGTAATTATGAGCGTTGTAAAGATAATAAGCATAATCTTGAAAATACATTGATTTTGATATTAGTTCCCCATCATTAAAATAAAAATAATCAACTATATCACAGGCTTCATCAATGATATAATCGGTTTTCTGTAATGCTTCAAGCGTGTATGAGCGAGTTTGTGCGCTTGCGCTGTTATTGGCAAGGCTTACAAGGAATAATGCTGTTGCTGCAAGTATTCGTTGTGTAATTTTCGGTAGTTTAATCAGCGTTTTCATGACTTTGAATTTTATTAAAATTGTTATTTGATTTATGTAAGATAAAAAATCATGCCAAAGTAATAAAATAAACATATTTTTAACTAAAATTAACATATATGGATTAATATAAATACTTGTAAACAACTAATTATTAATATATTCGATTTATTGATTTAAGACGGTCAAAAATTTTTCAAGATATGTTTTCAATTAAAAAAAATCTATATCTCAATTTTAAAATATTTACTTCAACTTTTAAAAAGTTTACTTCAACTTTTAAAAAGTTTACTTCAACTTTTAGAAAGTTTACTTCAACTTTTAAAAAGTTTACTTCAACTTTTAAAAAGTTTACTTCAACTTTTAAAAAGTTTACTTCAACTTTTAAAAAGTTTACTTCAACTTTTAAAAAGTTTACTTCA
>JAIRRX010000116.1 GCA_031255755.1 Prevotellaceae bacterium
AACGACTGCCCTTTGCCCCGCGCAAGGGATTGAAGCGGAAAGCCCGGACGACGACCGCAGGGAGGAGGAGGACTTGCAGTGGAAAGCCCGACCGCCGCGCCGAGCGGGGGATGCGCCCGCATGTGTTGCCGGGAACCCGGCCTTTTACTGTTTTACATGCGTTGGCCCTGGGGTCTGATTCTTCCAAAAGAGATTCATATTATAGACTTTTCTTGATAGATCAACCTCTTTTTGCTTGATTCAAAGTGTCCGAAGCAACGGAAAACAGCTCTATCCCCTGAAAGAAGGTGTCCAGGTCTTCTGAAAATGTCTTTGACGCCTTGTTTGTTAAATCAGCGCTTTCTGATTTAATGAATGACCATTTGTTTATAAAATCAGTAACTTCTGAAACCGTGTTTGACCCTCTGTTTGTTAAATCCGAAGGTTCGGACAGCCTTTTGAAATGCACGGTTTCATTTCATTTCAGCAAAAGACTCAAATTTTTCACGGATAAATGACGATAGAGGTATTCCGCAATAAATCAGACGCCTTGTTGCAAAATAATCCTGATTTATTTTGCGCGTAAAATTTAAGCAGGCGCTTAAAAAGATATATTTCTTTTTTTGCGGGAAAAATAGTTTTATTTCAAATAAATGCTATATATTTGCAGTCCAAAAAATTAGAATTTTATTCACTTTAAAAATATTTAGACATGACAAAAGCAGACATTGTTAGTGAGATTTCAAAGAACACAGGTATTGATAAAAACACAGTTTTGGCAAGTGTGGAATCATTTATGGGTGTGATCAAAGACTCTTTAACGGAAGGCGAAAATGTGTACCTGAGAGGATTTGGCAGTTTTGTAGTTAAAAAAAGAGCTCAGAAAACGGCACGTAATATTTCAAAAAACACTACAATCATTATTCCGGAACATAATATTCCGGCATTTAAACCTGCAAAAGTATTTTTAGGAAGCGTAGCTAATAAAAATAACAAATGATTCGCTAATTTTTAATTTACAAAATATGCCAAGCGGAAAAAAAAGAAAAAGACATAAAATGGCTACGCACAAGCGGAAAAAAAAACTCAAAAAGAATCGCCATAAAAAGAAATAAGTCTTAAAAAAAATATGAGACAAAGAACAAACTTAAAAAAAACGTATTATTAAGTTTGTTCTTTTTTTAAGACATTATAAATGTGAAACCCGATTAGTTGTGGTAAGTGAATTAGTGATTGATGTAAATAAGAAAGAAGTCTCAATAGCAGTATTAGAAGACAAAAATCTGGTAGAACTTCAAAAAGAAGCTCAAAGTGATGCGTTTGCCGTAGGTAACATCTACCTGGGAAGAGTAAAAAAACTACTTCCCGGTTTAAATGCCGCATTTATTGATATAGGCTACAAGAAAGAAGCGTTCCTTCATTATCAAGACCTTGGAGCAAATTTCAAAACGCAGCAAACCTATTTCAAGCAACTCTTGAATGATCCCAAAAAGCGGATTCCGCCGATAAGTAAAGCCAAAATTCTTCCCGACATCGAAAAAGAAGGGAGTATTGGCGATATACTGGCTGTAGGACAGGAATTTCTTGTTCAAATAGCCAAAGAACCGATGTCTACCAAAGGACCCCGTCTGACAGCAGAGCTGTCGTTAGCCGGTCGTTTTTTGGTATTGATTCCTTTTGCCGACAAGATTTCGGTTTCGACAAAAATAAAATCAAATGAAGAACGGGCGCGTTTGCGTCAGTTACTCCAAAGCGTAAAACCAAAAAATTTCAGTATAATCGTACGGACTTCCGCCGAAGGGAAAAAAGTAGCAGAACTTGACCGCGAACTTAAAACCTTGCTTAAACGCCTGGAAGATAACGTGGCTAAAGTTCCTAAATTAAAAGCGCCCGTTATTGTTTATGAAGAAACCGCACGCACCGTAGCCATATTGCGTGACATTTTCAATGCATCATTCGAACGTATATATGTTAATGATAAAGACGTATATAACAGTCTCTTTGATTATGTAAGCCTGATTGCTCCCGAACAAAAAGAGATCGTCAAATTATACAAAGACGAATCACCTATTTTTGATAAGTTCGGTATTACCAAACAAATAAAATCATCGTTTGGCCGAACAGTCACATATAAAGGAGGTGCATATTTAATTATTGAACATACAGAGGCTATGCACGTAATTGATGTTAATAGCGGCAATCGAACCAAAGGCAGTACAGAACAGGAAAAAACAGCATTTGAAGTAAATATTGCAGCCGCAGACGAAATTGCCCGTCAATTACGCTTACGCGATATGGGAGGAATCATCGTTGTTGATTTTATCGATATGTTGGATACTTCGAATCGCCAGAAACTGTTTGAACATGTAAACAAAGCGATGTCGCATGATCGTGCGAAACATAATATCCTGCCATTAAGCAAATTTTGCTTAATGCAAATTACACGTCAACGGGTTCGTCCGATTTTAGAAGTACAAACATCGGAAGATTGCCCCTCCTGTTTTGGTACAGGCAAAATAAAATCTTCAATTTTATTTACCGATAGCCTGGAAAGAAAAATAGATTGTTTGGTCAATAAACATCATGTAAAAAAGTTCAGTTTACATGTACACCCCTACGTAGCAGCCTACATAGATAAAGGAATATATCCTTTACGGCTTAAATGGAAAATAAAATATTCCCGGAATCTCAAAATAATCCCGAATCAAAATTTAGCTTTTCTTGAATATAAGTTCTACGATCCCGGACAAAACGAACTTGATATGCAAGACGAACGTGAAATAAAATAAATTAACAGAATAACATGAAACTGTTTATTATTTTTTGTAATTTTGTTTTGCTAAAATAAATAATCATTAAATGCCGGAATTTTCCAACATATAAAAATGGGAAGAATTGTTTTTTCATTCGTATGTATATGTCATTTATTCCCATCCGTTATGGCTCAGGAACAAACAATTAAGTTATTTCCGGAAGGAGTTCCGGGCGAAACGGTTCTCTTAGAAGAAAAGCAAAGCAGAGATGGCAATAAGGTTGCAAAAGAAACTGTATTACGTATAACAGATGTAAGTGAACCCGCCATATCCATATATAAAGCGCCGGAAGAATTAGCCAGCGGTTCAGCCGTTGTTGTCTGCCCCGGTGATGGATATGACATACTGGCATATGATTTGGAAGGCGATGAAGTATGTTTATGGCTAAACGAATTAGGGATAACCGCAATCCTTTTAAAATATAGAGTTCCACGCAGAGAAGGCAAAAAAAAACATGACGCGCCGCTGCAGGATTTACAACGGGCAATAAGTTATATTCGTGCAAATGCCAGCCATTTTAATATTGATCCGGACAGAGTTGGTGTAATGGGATTTTCTGCCGGCGCTCACCTGTCCGTCATGGGATCGACAGCCTATGGACAGAGAACATATCCATTAGTTGAAAAAATTGACAGATACAGTTGCCGTCCGAACTTCTGTTTATTAATTTATCCTGCTTACCTGGACGGGAATAATTTTGGTGTTGCCTCTGAAATAAAAGTTACCTCCAAAACACCACCTACAATGCTTATTCATACAGAAGATGACAAATCATATATAAACAGCAGTTTATTTTATTATTATGCACTAAAAGAAGCCGGCGTACCTGTATGGATGCATTTGTACAGAAAAGGTGGACATGGTTATGGCTTGCGTGACACAGGTGCGGAAGTAAACAGTTGGCCGGATCGTGCCGAAGATTGGTTCCGTGAAATAGGCGTAATTGATTAGGGACTGTAACCGATTAATTTACATACTTCGGCAGTGCGCTCGATTGTAAGCGTTTCGCCATTGGCGGTACAGGTACAGACTTCTTTATAAAACATGCAAATTTTTGTTCTCACATAAAATCAATATCAGGTGAATTTTGTTCTACTGAAAATAATATCTACTTTTGTCATCGAAAGAGGTCGATATGTAGATATTTATCACTTGATTTTGTATCCAGTTTGTTTCCACAAACAAAAAGACAATCGAAATCTTCAGTTTATTAGCAATAATAAATAATAGGGGCTGACCGGTTTTGACAGCGGGCAGAAGTGGTTTGTAAGCATGCAGTGCGTCGTTGATCGGCACTTTAATCTCGGTTGACAAAATATTAACTGGCGAAAATAATTATGCTCTCGCTGCTTAATCGAAGTACAGTAGATTAAAGCTTAATTCCGATACAAGGTATTGGAACGGGATATCACCCGGAAGCTGTTGTTCCGAAGCAATCTGATACGGTGGTACAGCAATATCGGAGATAGTTAAATGTATGCCTTGAACATTTAATGAAAATACAGAGGCTAAGTTTAAAGTTGGGAGCTTCGGTCTTGCTTTAAACCGACAATTAAAACGAAGATAAGCATGTAGAAAGCAAATTAATTCCTCGTTTGGACGAGAGTTCGAATCTCTCCAGCTCCACAAAACAAAAGTAAGATGTATAAAGAGGCTGTCTCAAA
>JAIRRX010000016.1 GCA_031255755.1 Prevotellaceae bacterium
CCAGAAAGCAAGCCGTCATTGCGAACCGCGAAGCGGTGAAGCAATCCAGAAAAAAAGGAAGGATTAATAATAAATCTGGATTGCTTCGCTAACGCTCGCAATGACGTACGAAACAATGACGAAGCAACCGAAGCGCAGCGGAGTTCGGCGCAGCCAATCCGGAAAGTGAACAGTCATTGCAATGACAATAAAAGAAAAAACACATAAAACAAAAGGCGGTTTCCGAAAAGCCAAAACAGAGTAGGGAAAATTAAATTAATTTATAAGTTATGAAAAAAATTGTTATTTTGACCATTACAGCAATGGTTTTGACAAGCGGCGCATTTGCGCAAAAGAAAATTGAGTTCGGCGTAAAAGCCGGTATGAACATGGCGCAGGAATACACTGACGATGGCAGCACTAATTCGCGTGTTGCTTTTCATGCAGGTGTTTTTGCAGAATTTTTTATCAGCAATCGATTTGGGCTTCAACCCGAATTGCAGTACTCTATGCAGGGAGGCAAAGACAAGGAAGGTACGGAAAAATTTGACTATGTCAATTTACCTGTTATTCTGAAAATTTATGTACTCAAACGCGATTTGAGCATAGATGTCGGCGCACAGCCTGGTTACCTGTTGAGTGCAAAAAGAACAGGTATGGGAGATGTTTCTGATATATTCGACAACAAGTTTGATGTGGCGGTAGCATTAGGCGCATCATATAAGTTTGCCGACAGGTTTCACGTAGGCTTGCGTTACAACATCGGAGCAATAAAATTGGTTGACAGACTGAATTACCGCAACAGAGTATCACAACTTTTTATTGGAATACGGTTATAAAATCGCATCCGCTTGTCGCAGTACTCACAAACAGTGAAACTGCGTCCGGAAACGATTTGTAATGACAAACAAAAGCAACAACAGCCCGTCATTGCGAGGAGCGTAGCGACAAAGCAAACCAGAATATTAATAATAAGTGTTATGGATTAGATAAGCCTAAATCGAAAGTCTGGATTGGCTAACGCCGAACTTCGCTACGCTCGCAATGACGTACAAAAACAAAATAATAAAGGCAAAAACAGGGCTGCCGACCCGCAGTAACAAAACATGGAAAATCCAGCTTATCCATGCAAAATAAAAAAGCAGGCGAGAAATCGAAAATCGTTAAGAGTAGAAAAAGAAAACAGTTAATTAATTTTTGTCTGCATAAGGAGCGGACGTTAAACGAAAACAAATGAAAAAAATAATTTTATTAATCGGATGTTTAAGCCTGTTAACAGTTGGTATCATCAGTGTTTCATGCAGTAAGGATGATGAATGGGAAGGATGCAAATGCACTTTGTATTATGAAGATGGAGATACGGACACTAATGATATAACTGCACAAGACTTGGAAGGTTCGGGAATCAAATCCTGCGCTGAACTGGAAGATTTTATTATTGACGAATATGATGAAGATGTAAGATGTGTAAATCTGTAAAGATTAAACACTGAAAGGGACTGTTTTACGGAACATCTCCGCAAAAACCTTATTCTGTTCGGTGCGGTCGGCGAATTGTGCCGAACAGAGATTAAGGTAAAAACAAATTCATTAATCAGTACATATATGAACATACATCAAACAAAATCTAAAATGAAGAAATCGGCAAAACTGCTATCCGTTATCATCGGAACGGTATTTTTAATTTCGGGAATAGGCAAGTCGCTTGCGGCAAATGATTTTTCTCAAATACTTACTCAATACGGATTTGGCGGGTCAGGCTTTTTGTCGCCTGTTATTATAATATTTGAAGTTGTTTTGGGGATGCTGCTGTTTTTCTGTTTCATGCTGAAACGGACGGTTCTTGTTTCTCTCTTTTTTGTAGCTGGTTTGTCGGCGGTTTATCTGTATGGTTATCTGTTTGCGGATATTACCGATTGCGGCTGTTTCGGATATTTTTCATTTCTGAACCTGCCGCCTGTATCTACTCTTATTCGCAATGTGATTATGATTTGCGTATTGCTGTACGTTTTTCTAAACAGCGATAACTCATATAAGGTAATGGACGGAAAAGAGATTGCCGTTGTTTTGTGTATTCTGTGCGCGGTTTGCTTTGTTACGGGATATACCTGTACGGACAGGCAGCACAGCGATACGCGGTATATAACAAACGGAAATTATGCAGGCAAAGATGTTGAAAATTCAACATTAAGCGAATTTTTGACGCTGTCAAAAGATTCTACCTATCTTGTGTTTGCTTTTTCATATTCATGTCCGCACTGCTATAACTCAATCGAAAATCTTAAAGAATACGAAAGGTCTGGAACGGTTGACAGAGTGATTGGGCTGTCGTTTACGGCTGATACTTCGGCAATGAACAGGTTTTATGATATGTTTAATCCGAATTTTCAAATCATAAATTATCATCCCAAACAGCTTTTCAGCCTTACTAATCAATTTCCCGTTGCCTTTTATATCGGCAACAATAAGGTAAAAATGGAAATACACGGCATGTTGCCATGCTGGTATATATTATTACAAAAATTAAAAAACACAGTTAACAATTAATATTAACAATTAAAAAACATTAAGTCATGAGTAAAAACATAGACAAATTATTACCCGAAGATTTCGGAAAATCCTTTGATATGGAAGTATTCCATAACTGGAAAAAAAGTGTAAACGAACACGAGCAGACAGGCATCATTTCAATGGTGATGTATGTTATCGGACTTGCCGCAATAATAATAATCGGCGGATTGATAGGCGTGGGACTGATGTTCGCATTCATGTTGATTGCGATTGCAATATCAGCGCCCAAAATGAGCAAAAGAAAACGGTTTCAGCGACAACTCGGAATAAATAACCGCGATGTTGTAAACGCCATTGCCGCCTCAAAAAAACGGCAGTAAGTTAACGATGAACGCAGAGACGAAGCAATCCAGACGCTCACTATTAATTACTGGATTGCTTTACCCTCACGGGTTCGCAATGACGAAGATTGCTTCACCCTTGCGGTTTCGCAATAACGACATACTGTTGCCTTACTCGCAGTTTACAATAACAAAACAAAGAAATTATAAATAAAAAAAATTAAGTAACAATTAAAAAATAAAATTATGGAAAATTATTTCAAAGCATTTCGGCATTATGCCGATTTTAACGGACGCGCTTCAAGAAAGGAATACTGGATGTTCTTTCTGTTTCACATTGCAGCGATTTTTGCGATAGCCTTGCTTGGAACACTGGTAGGGATGATCATTGACAAATATGAATATCAATATTATGCGATTATTCCCATAATGATGTATTATGCCTTAACGGCAATTCCGTTTCTGGCGCTTACGATGCGGCGGCTGCATGATTCGGGCAAAAGCGGCTGGTGGCTGCTGCTCGGCTTGACCAGCGCATTATATACGATTGTTGTCAACAGTTCAAATGTAGATGAAGAATGGAAAATAATTACAGGAGCGCTTGTGATTGCGGCAGCGGTTTGCATGCTGGTATTTATGTTGCTTGCAGGCGACAAAGATACAAACAAGTACGGCGAACGTCCCGAAAACATTGGTTCATACGGCTGGCGGCTGTTTGAAAAAAGCGCGGGACTTACAATGGTCATCGGAGCATCGATTGGTTTGATTAGCGATATTTACACGCCATTAAGTCATGGGATGCCTGCAGCATATTTTTTAAATATTGCTTTTTTGATGCAAATCGTATGTATTTTGGCGATAATGGCAACAGGTATTTTGCTTCTGATGAAACAGGACAGAATGAAAACAGTCGGAATTTTGCTGTTGGCATCAGGGGCGATTTCGGTTGTATATCATATTTTAATATTGCTGTTTGGTCGTTATGCAGTCTTAGGTTACAACATTATATACATACTGTTCAATTTAACCATAGCGTTGACAGGAGTGGCGCTGATACAGCAAAGCATTAACAGGCAATTTATAAACATAAACATCAACACCGCCGCCATCTGCTTGCTTGCAGCGACTTCGGCAATTATCCTGTTGACGCTTGTATGGTATATGCTCACACCCAGAATGGATCTTACCAATATCCAAATTTATAACGATATATTTACGGTATCATTTATTGTATTTGCTCGATACCTGCTGCTGCGCGATACGTTACAGTACGAGTCAAACACTGTCGGCAGAAGCAGAGAGCCGAACACATACACAACGCAAACGATTGACATACCCAACGGCAGAATGCATTTTGCCTTTGCAATTATCAATATTATTATAGGCATACTGTTTTTCTTTTCCTGTATTGTTAGTCTTTTAGTTGAAACCGCAGATACGATTTCTATGGTGGTGCTTATGGTGTTAAGCATCTTTTTATGGATTGTCGGATTTGTATATCTGTTCAAAAGAGCCTCTAACATCTTTGCGTTGCGGGTATTAAACATCATAGCCGCCGTAATCTCTTTCATACTGCTCTTCTTTTTAATTGTAGGAATAATTATTATAATATCCCATATTAGATAATCAGCAGTTTATTGATTAATTAAAAGCACGTCATTGCGAGGGCAAAGCCCGAAGCAAACCGGAAAACAAACCGTCATTGCGAGGCGGAACGCCGAAGCAATCCAGAATAATAAAAATGAATTGGCTACGCAGAAATCTGGATTGCTTCGCTAATGCTCGCAATGACGACATGCGGTTGCTTCCTGCTTCGCTTCGCTCGCAGTTCGCAATGACGGGCTTGTATTTTTCACATGCGCTATTGCTTTGAGGCTGTATCATCGTCTTTTTATCATATCCGAAAAATTTATGTAATTTTGCAGTAGGAATTGCTGTAACCAAACAAACTGTTCAGATTAAAATTAAATCAAAAATAAATTAAAATGGATTTTTTCGATATAAAAAACATACTGTTTACAATAGGAAATCAACAAGTCAGCGGACTTGAATTTTTTACAACGGTCAGCGGACTTGCCTGCGTATTTTTGGCATCACGAGGTAAAAGCGTTAATTTTTGGGTCGGGTATTTTTATACAATCATGCTGTTTATACTGTTTATGCAAAAACATCTTTATTCGAGCATGCTGTTGCAACCTGTGTCGCTTGTACTTTCTATTTTCGGTCATTACAGATGGACGCATCCGAAAGACGGTGAAGAAAATAAGCACAAAGAACTTAAAGTTACGGTATTAACCAAGCAAAAGCGATTATTTCATATTGGCTTGGTAGTGGCGCTTGCGGCAGTATGGGGATTTGTTTTGAGCCAATTGGGAGCATTATTTCCGAATGTGTTTCCACCTGCACGTTTGCCGTTTTTGGATGCAACGATAACAATGTGTATTTTGACTGCTCAATATTTGTCGGCACAGAAAAAACTTGAATGTTGGGCAGCATGGATGACTGTCAACATTACAAATTTAACTCAATACTTGCTTGTCGGACTCATATTTATGCCTGCTGTTTGCGTTGGTTACATTATATTTGCAATAATTGGAATAAAAACGTGGTCGAAAGAAATGAAAGAAACCGAAAATTTAGATTGATATTTTTAAAAATATACTATGATAAAATACCGTGCCTGTTGCGACTGCTCGGTTTTATGCTTTAAATATTCAATTATTTTATTACTCTCTGTTTTTTATTTTTCGATATTAAAACCTGATTAAAATAAACATTCCGTAAGAATAAAAACAAAAATACGTTACAAAGATGATTTGAAACGTATCTGTGGTTTTTAAATCGCTATAATATGATTATTAAAATTCGGTTCAAAATTTTTCTCGTCGGCATTTTGTTGCTTTTGAGTGAATATATGCCAAACCGTATTATTTTGCAGTATCGAATATTTTAGACCAGTTACGCGGTTTTCGTTTTTTCCAGTCGCCTTTTTGATATGCATAGTTTGCTATCAGCGGCAAAACGGTTGTTGCTTCGGCATAAACCATTTGTTCAAATGTCGTATCAACTTTTCCCCACGAAGATGCTTCCTTGAGCGTTGAACTTGAACAGGCGCCGTCTCTCACATCCGCAACTGTTATTTGAACAGCATACTGATGCATCGGAACTTCCACGCCCAAACACTCGGCACATACAACGGTATCCTGTGCAAAATTTTTGGGAACGCCGCCGCCAATCATAAGTAAGCCGCTGGTTTTTGAACGCATTTTTATTTCTGTAAGTTCTCGAAAATCAGCAACCGAATCAATAGTAACATAAGATTTTTTATTTTTTATACGTTCAGCCTGATGCATTACAAGCCCAAAACCTGCGCTGCAATCTGAAAATGCAGGTACAAATATCGGAACGTTATTTTCATAACATGCCTGTATAAGCGAATCTTTTTTCTTTGAATTTTTCACAAGCCATTTGCCTGTTTCATATAAAAATTCGCGAGACGAATATGGGCGTGCTTCGAGTTTATCGGCTATTTTTTTGACAGTTGCATCACATTTTTGCAATTCCGTTTCATCTATGTATGTATCATAAATTCTGTCGATATAATTACTGCGCAAAAAGTTATCGTCAATAAACGGAGTGCCTTTATAATGTTTGAATCCGAGCGCTTCAAAAAAATCCATATCAATAATTGATGCTCCTGTTGAAACAATGCAGTCAATCATATTATTTTTTACCATATCAACATAAACCTGCATACATCCGCCTGCGCTTGTACTGCCTGCTATTGTAAGTATGTTGGTGCAGTTTTTTTCTTTTATCATCATTTGAAAGATGTCGGCAGCCTTTGCCGTATCGCGCGATGTAAACGACATGTCGCGCATTGCATCTATGATTTGTGTAGCATCAAACGATTTAATGTCTATGTGTTTGATTGTTTCTTTTAACAAGTCTTTCTTTTTCATTTTCGATAGTATATTTTTTGCAAATATATAAAATTTTAATGTAACTTGGCTGTAATATCAGTTTTGAATTATTTTTTTTGTTCTGCCGTATTTGCGGGTTTGTATGGAAACATGAAAAAATTTCATGAAATATGGAAAAGCCCTAATATCTCACTTGTTCAATATGGTATCTATCAAATTGTCATCAACGATGTTTGGCAGTGTGATTTGCAAGTCGGGAGTGCGTTGCATTTCACGCTGTATTGCAAATATTGCGCTTGTGTTTCTCGCCCAGCTTCGGCGTGCTATCCCATTGTTCACATCCCAGTGCAACATAGATTTTATGCGCTGTTCGGCTTCGCTGCTGCCATCTATTACCATGCCGAAACCTCCGTTGATAACTTCGCCCCAGCCTACGCCGCCGCCATTGTGCAACGATACCCACGTTGCTCCTCGAAACGAATCGCCGATAACATTCTGTACTGCCATATCTGCACAGAATTTTGAGCCGTCATAAATATTTGAAGTTTCACGAAATGGAGAATCTGTTCCGGATACATCGTGATGGTCGCGTCCAAGAACAACAGGTGCAGAGATGCGTCCTTCGCGAATGGCTCTGTTCATATCCAAAGCAATTTTGATCCGCGCTTCAGCATCAGCATATAAAATACGTGCTTGCGAACCTACAACAAGATTATTGCGGCGTGCTTCCCTTATCCAGTGCAGGTTATCGGCAAGTTGAGATTTTATTTCGGCAGGCGAATCAGCGAGCATTTGTTCCAAAACTTTTATTGCTATTGCATCTGTTTCTGCAAGGTCGTCGGCGCAGTTGGATGTGCAAACCCAGCGATATGGACCAAATCCGTAATCAAAAAAGTATGGACCTAAAATATCCTGAACATAAGAATTATAAATAAAATTACCGTCAGGTTTGAATATATCGGCTTGTGCGCGACCGCTTTCAAGTAAAAAGGCATTTCCATAATCAAAAAAATACATTCCGCTATTTGCGAGTTTGTTTATTGCCGCAACCTGTCGCCGCAATGATTCCTGAACGGCAAGTTTAAATTTTTCGGGATCTTCTGCCATCATTTTATTTGACTCTTCAAACGAAAATTCTGCGGGATAATAACCTCCTGCCCATGGATTATGCAATGACGTCTGGTCTGAACCAATATCAACCTTTATCTGCTCACGCGCCAAACGTTCCCAAAGGTCAACGACATTGCCTTCGTATGCAATCGACACAGCCTGTTTGTCGGCAACAGCCTTGCGTATTCGCAAAATTAAAGAATCAAGATTATTGAAAACTTCGTTTACCCAACCCTGTTCATATCGTTTTTTAATAACTTTGGGATTGATTTCTGCAATCACACCGACAAGCCCGGCAACAACAGCCGCTTTTGCCTGCGCTCCCGACATGCCTCCCAATCCCGCCGAAACAAATAATTTTCCGTTAATACTTTCATTATCTTTACAAATGCGGCGTGCGGCATTCATCACCGTAATTGCCGTTCCGTGAACAATTCCCTGAGGTCCGATATACATAAACGAACCTGCGGTCATTTGTCCGTACTGCGAAACGCCGAGCGCATTCAATCGTTCCAAATTTTCCTGCGATGAATAGTTGGGTATCATCATTCCGTTGGTAATCACAACTCGCGGCGCATTTTTATGAGATGGAAACAGACCTGCGGGATGTCCGGAATACAGTACCAAAGTTTGTTCATCTGTCATTGTTGCCAGATATTTCATTGTTAGCAGATATTGCGCCCAGTTTTGAAAAATAGCGCCGTTGCCTCCGTATATAATAAGTTCATGAGGATGCTGCGCAACGGTTTTGTCAAGATTGTTGCTAAGCATGAGCATTATTGCGGCAGCCTGTACCGACCTGTGCGGAAACTCGTAAATGCTTCGCGCCGTAATTTCATAGTCGGGACGAAAGCGATACATGTATATTCTGCCGTATGTTTGCAATTCATTATAAAATTCTTTTGCAAGCGTTGCATGATGATGCGGCTCAAAATATCGCAAAGCATTGCGTATTGCAAGTTTTTTTTCGTCATCCGAAAGAATATCCTTACGTTTTGGAGCATGATTTATGCTTATATCGTAAGGTTTTGGCTGAGGTAATTCTGTCGGTATTCCCTGTAAAACAGTTTCTTTAAAATTCATGGCTTTCTTGATGTTTTTTACAAAGATATAAAAAAGTTTGTAAATGATATTATCTCGAAATTTTATGAATATTCAGCAACATGCGGCAGCACCGTCATTGCGAACCCGCAAGCCCAAAGCAACAAAACAAGCCGTCATTGCGAACCCGTCAGGGTGAAGCAATCCAGACGCTTTATTGTTAAGACTGGATTGCTTCGTCGCTGCGCTCCTCGCAATGACGTACTCGCTTTTTTCTTCATTATTAATCTTTATTTTTTGCTTACGCCCTTTCAGGGCTAATTTTGCCTTTTGTTCTTTTCACAGGGCGTTGCCCTGTGCTATTGCTGTAAGGGCTTCGCCCTTGACTTTTCGTTTTTGTAAGTCATTGCGAACTGCGAGCGAAGCGAAGCAGGAAGCAATCCTGTTTTCGGCGTAGCCAATTCAACACATACATTATTATTCTCTGGTTTGCTTCGTCATTCGCTTTGCTCATTCCTCGCAATGACGTGCTTGTGTCTGTTTGCTTTATTAATTATTGAATCCTGACGGAATTTTATTGTTCATAATTTGCAGGGATTTTATATGTGTGTCGGAATATTTTGCATAAAAATAACACAAATTATATTTTTGTAACCTAAAAAGCATTACTTTTATGCCATGAAACGGATAATAATATTACTGTCAATAATTTTAATATGTCTGTCGGCATTTGCGCAAACATTCAAGCCCGATATTCTCGGCGGCAAATTTGAACAGGCAACAATCGTAATGCCGGACGACTACGAAGGCAATGTTGTATGTACGGTTATTCGCTCAAAGGCAAACAGACATACAGGCAAGGCAGCGCTCTATATTCACGGATTTAACGATTATTTCTTTCAGCGCGAACTTGCAGAACAGTTTACAGGCAACGGATATAATTTCTACGCCGTTGACCTGCGCAAATACGGACGCTCGCTGCTTCCTCATCAAAACAAATGCAATATACGTAAAATAGAAGAATATTATGCCGATATTGATACTGCCATATCAATAATATTGAAAGACAGAAACAATTTTATCATACTTTGCGGACATTCCACAGGCGGACTCACGACAAGCCTGTATGCAAGCGAAGGCAGCAAAAGAAATACAATAAATGCTCTTTGGCTTAACAGCCCGTTTTTTGATATGAACATGAACTTTATTCTAAAACGTGTGGGAGTGCCTTTTTTTTCTGTTATAGGCAGCCTGAAACCCGGCATATCCGTTGCAACAGGAAATTCCGAACTTTACGGCGAAAGCCTGCACGTGAATTATCACGGCGAATGGGATTACAATCTCAAATGGAAATTGCTGAAATCGCCAAAGATGAATTTCGGTTGGATACACGCCATATATCAGGCGCAACACAGATTGCGTAAAGGGCTGAAAATCATCTGTCCGATACTTGTAATGCATTCCGACAAATCAATTAAAGCCGACAAATGGAACGACAACATCAAACACGCCGATATAGTTTTGGATATTAAAGACATTATTAAACATGCTCCGAAAATCGGCAAGCACGTTACAATCCAGTCAATAGAAAATGGAAAACATGATTTGACATTGTCGGAAAAAGATGTACGCAAAAATGTTTATTACAACCTTTTCAAATGGCTCAAAAACGTTATTTGAATTAATATAAACTCTTTTATTACAAATTACGTAAGGGAAAAAAATTACAAATTGACTGCCTAAAATTCAAATCAGGCGAAGTTAGAAACTATAAATTAAGACTGATATTATGCGAAACTTGGTGATCCAGCTGGGATTCGAACCCAGGACCCCATCCTTAAAAGGGATGTGCTCTACCGGCTGAGCTACTGAATCTGTCTCCTCATTTTAAAAATGAGGGTGCAAAGGTAGTTATATTTTTTATTATTACAAATTTCAAATCATTTTTTTTAATTATTTATACTTTACTTGCCTGTAAGCGAGCGATATTTTCTTCCAGAATTTTTATCTTTGATTCCGCATCCGCCTGCTTTTTACGCTCCGATGCTACTACATTTGCAGGCGCGCCGGCAACAAATTTTTCATTGTTTAATTTGTTATTCACAACTTTTAAAAATCCTTTGGTATATTCGAGTTCCTTTTCTAATTTTTCCAATTCTTCACTTATGTCTATCTTATTGCCGAGCGGGATATAATACTCGTTTGTACCCGCCAAAAACGATGAAGCATTCTCAATAACATTTTCTGTTTTCTCGATTTTGGAAAGATTTGCAAGTTTCATCAAAATTCCTGCAAATGACAAATCAAAATCGCCTTTTACAAACAAATCAAGATTTTCTTTAGGCGAGATATTTTTGTTTTGCCTCAATGCTCTTACGTTTATAATAATATCTTTGACCTGCTCAAAGGTGTCAACGGTTTGTTCGTTGAAATCGCAAAGTTCGGGTTGAAGAGTACGCATTATGGTTTTGTTTTCACTGTTATCATTTAATATCAGCCATATTTCTTCGGTGATAAAAGGCATAAAAGGATGAAGAATTTTCAAAAGATTTTCAAAAAAATTCAGCGTTGCCGTGTATGTTAATTTATCAACAGGAGAGCCGTAAGCAGGTTTTATTATTTCGAGATAATAAGCGCAAAAATCGTCCCAAAACAGTTTGTAAGCATCCATCAATGCTTCAGAAATTCTGTATTTATCAAAATTGTCATAAATTCCTTTGAGGATTTTATTGAAACGCGCATTAAACCATTCTATTGCTTTTGCAGCATGGTTCGGTTGCGGAATTTGCTCTGCGTTCCAACTTTTTACCAGACGGAATGCATTCCATATTTTATTACAAAAATTACGTCCCTGCTCTACCTGAGAATTATCATACAAAATATCATTACCCGCCGATGAGCATAATAACATTCCAACACGAACTCCATCAGCGCCGTATTGTGCAATTAATTCCAAAGGGTCGGGAGAATTTCCAAGCGATTTGCTCATTTTTCTTCCCAACCTGTCGCGCACCATGCCTGTAAGATATACGTTTGAAAACGGAGCTTTACCTCGAAATTCGTGTCCTGCAATAATCATACGCGCTACCCAGAAAAACAAAATATCGGGAGCCGTTATCAAATCATTTGTCGGATAATAATAATTCACATCGGCATTTCCTTTGGCTTCGGGATGTCCGCACACGGCAGGATCGAAAACCGAAACAGGCCAAAGCCAAGACGAAAACCACGTATCAACAACATCTTCGTCCTGATACAGTTCTTCAATTTTGATATTGCTGTTTTTCTGTTGCGCAAGCGTAAATGCCTCATCAAGAGTTTTTGCAACCACAAAACTTCCATCCGCCAAATACCACGCAGGAATACGCTGTCCCCACCAAAGTTGACGCGAAATACACCAGTCGTGAACATTTTCCATCCAGTGTTTATACGTATTTTTGAACTTGTCGGGAATAAGTTTTATATCGCCGTTCAGCACGTAATTAAGAGCAGGTTTGGCAATATCTTCCATTTTTAGAAACCATTGCATCGAAAGTTTGGGTTCTATTATGGCATCAGTGCGTTCTGAAAAGCCTATCGAACTTTTATAATCTTCGATTTTAACCAAAAGACCTGCATCATCAAGCATTTCCGCAATTTTTTTACGGGCATCAAAACGGTCTTCACCAATAAGAATCTGCGCTTTTTCGTTTAACCGTCCATCGCTGTCAATAATATCAATCACAGGCAGATTATGTTTAATCCCAAGCGTATAATCATTAATATCGTGAGCGGGCGTAACTTTGAGGCAACCTGTTCCGAAATCCATACTTACATATTCATCGAATATAACAGGAATTTCTTTATTTATCAAAGGGATAAGCACTTTTTTGCCTTTCATTTGCGTATAACGCTCGTCATTCGGATTTATGCAGACTGCAACATCAGCCATTATTGTTTCGGGGCGTGTGGTTGCGATTGTAATGCTTGCATTTTCGCCAACTATTGGATATGATAAATAATAAAGTTTTGAATTTATATCTTTATGAATAACTTCTTCGTCCGAAACAGCCGTTTTGCCCACAGGATCCCAATTTACCATTCGCACGCCGCGATATATCAAACCTTTGTTATAAAAATAAATGAATGTATCAATAACGGCATCCGACAGTTTTTCGTCCATAGTAAACCGTGTTCGCCGCCAGTCGCACGAAGCGCCGAGTTTTTTCAACTGTTCGAGAATTATTCCGCCGTGTTTTTCCGTCCATTCCCATGCATGATTCATAAATTCGCTGCGAGTAAGCCTGTCTTTGTTTATTCCCTGTTCGCGAAGTTTTGCAACGACTTTGGCTTCGGTGGCAATCGAAGCGTGGTCTGTTCCGGGAACCCAGCAGGCATTTTTGCCGAGCATTCGCGCACGCCGCACCAAAACATCCTGTATGGTATTGTTGAGCATGTGTCCCATGTGAAGAACGCCTGTAACGTTTGGCGGCGGTATTACAACAGTATAAGGCTTGCGTTCGTCAGGGTCGGAATCAAAAAAACCGTTTTCAAGCCAGTATGCATAAAGTCTGTCTTCAATCTCAACAGGATTGTATTTCGCTGTAATTTCCATAAAACCGTAATTAATACATTTAACAAATATTTTTAATAAATCGAAGCGACAAAAGTACAAATAAAAGTTTACAAACCTGTGTTTTTAACAAGAAAAAGAATAAAAAGAGAAGTAAATATCAGTTATCTTTTATCGCTTTCATGTTTAAACATATAGTGAGACTATCCAAATTTTACTCTAAAAGCGAGGATTTGGCATTTTTATTATAAATATCAAATATATTTTTCAAGTTTTAGTTATTAAGCAACTGTAAATCGCAAAGATGTTTGTAAATTCCGTTTTTTGCGGTAAGTTCGCTGTGAGTTCCCTGTTCTGCAACTTTTCCTGCATCCAGAACGATAATTTGGTCGGCATTGCGAATAGTTGACAGCCGATGAGCAATTACAATCGAAGTTCTGTTTCTCATTAAATTGGTCAAAGCATCCTGCACAAGCCGTTCCGATTCGGTATCAAGAGCCGAAGTTGCTTCGTCTAAAATAAGTATTGGCGGATTTTTAAGCACAGCGCGCGCAATGGCAATTCGCTGACGCTGTCCGCCCGAAAGTTTGCCGCCGCGTTCGCCGATATTTGTATAATATCCGTGTTCAAGATTTACAATAAATTCGTGAGCGTTGGCAATCTTTGCGGCTTCCACAACATCCTGTTCGCAAGCATTTTCTATTCCGTAGGCAATATTGTTTATAACTGTATCATTAAACAAAATCGACTCCTGTGTAACTATTCCCATTAACGAAATTACATCTTTGGGTTCGAGGTCTTTTATGTTTGTGCCATCAATTAAAATTTCGCCCGAAGTAACATCGTAAAAGCGCGGAATAAGGTCGGCGACAGTACTTTTTCCTGCTCCCGAATGACCGACAAGAGCATACATTTTTCCTTTGGGAATTATCAGGTTAATGTTTGTAAGTACAGGTTCGGATTCGTATTTGAATGATACGTTATTGAAGTGTATTTCACGATTAAATTCCTTTATAGGCTTTGGATTATTTGATTTTTTTATTATTACGTTAGTGTCAATAATTTGAAAAATTCTTTCGGCGGCGGCTGTTCCCCGCTGAATGTTACTGTAGGCTTTTGAAACTTCCTTTATAGGATTAAGTACGCTGTAATACAAGCCGAAATATGCGATGAGCGCTTCTATTCCAAATTCAAACTGTCCGTTAAGAATAAA
The DNA here is from genome assembly GCA_031255755.1 of Prevotellaceae bacterium. Taxonomy (GTDB): domain Bacteria; phylum Bacteroidota; class Bacteroidia; order Bacteroidales; family UBA932; genus JAIRKV01. The sequence continues at coordinate 14,671 of JAIRRX010000016.1, forward strand.
AATTCCGCCTACCATCAATACAATGGCAGCAACGGTTACTCCCAAAAATTCCGACATTGGCGAAGCAAGTTCCTGACGGTAAAACATTTTTTTTGTTATCTGTCGATGTCGTTCATTAAGTTTGTCAAACAGTTTGTTTTGATGTTTCTGTGCATTAAATGCTTTGATAATTCGTATTCCCGAAACCGATTCTTCCATTGTGCTTAAAATTTCGCCCTGCAATCTTTGGGCTTCGGCGGCGCTGCGTTTCAGACGTTTTGCTATGCGGCTTATCAATAAACCAGACAAAGGCAATGCAACAACTGTTATAAGCGTAAGTTGATAAGACATTAAAAACAACACGGTTAAATATCCTGCAATATATATAGGATCTTTAAAAATTACCTGAAAAGATGTTACTATGGTATTTTGAACTTCGGTAATATCGTTTGACATGCACGACAGAAGATTACCTTTGCGCTGGTCGGTAAAATATCCGACATCCATTTTTGTTATTTTTTCAAAAAGTTCTTTTCGCATTCCTCTCATCACATAAGTGCGCATTGACGCAAGAATTCGTTGTAGCCAGTATCTGAAAAAATTTGCCAGCAGCGATGACAAAACTACAAAAATACACACAAAAAGCAAGGTGTTTATTCTGCCGTACGTTTGGACAAGATTATACATCATTAATCCGAAAGTATCAACAAAATAATCTTTGGAAAATTCAAACGAATGAACCTGTATGGGAACTTCGTAAGTTTCGGGACTGAAAATAATGGTCAGTAGCGGAATTATCAAAAGAAAATTCAGCGCGCTGAAAATAAATCCCGGAATAGTTACAAAAATGTACTTGGGGACAAATTTGCTGTATGGTTTTGCGTATTTAAGTAATCGTGATAAAGTTTTACCCATATTAATTTTATCTGTGATGATTAAATGATTTCTGTACGATTTTAATTTTCTTCCTCAAAGTCAATATAATCGCCGATATTTTTGTCAACTTTTTTTTCTTTTCTGTCTGTTTGTTCTATTGTAACCTGTCCTTCGCGTTTTGTTCGTTTTTGATTTCCCTTATCATTAAACTGTTCTGTCATTTTTTTTGCCATCCGTTTCATAAGCCTGCGAACCATGTATGGCAGCATCAAACGAAAAATGTAACTGAACAGCAGTATAAAAAACAGAATTGTCAAAAATATTTTCATCGTTTTTTGTATTATAAAAAATTATGCAGGCAACAAAGGTAACAATAATTTTTATTCTTTTGATTTTATATTTTAAAACATCAAAAAAGTATAATTTAATATTGTCTATTCCATCTGAAAAATTATATTAATTGGAATTGTTGTTAAAACAAAGTTGATTTCACAATTCGTCAAGAAAATCGAATAGCGCCATTTCTAACAGGACAACATTTATCAATAACAAATTAAATTATTTTCAAGTAAAATTTTTTATTTTGCCCGATTTTTTGTAATTTTGTATTTATGAAAATATGTTTATGAGAAGAAAAATTAAAATATTAATAATTTTATTATTCCTGTTTGTTTCGTTTAATATGGAAGCACAACAAACAGCACAGACAACAATGCAAAAACTGATAAATAACCAGTGGCTTATAGCGAGTAACAACGAAAAAGAATGTCGGCTCAAACATCAATATACGACGACTCAACTTATTATATCTGTTATATGTCAGGGAAAAACGACATCAGACACGGCTGATTTTTATCTGTCAAATCAAATAGAAACAACTTTTGATTACAGCAAGGTTGGAAATGTAAGCGATGGAAAATATATAATATTCTTTATTCCTGAAAGGGATGGCTATTCGTATTTTAATGTAGATGAAATAATAGAACTGGATGCTGACTTTATGCAATTGAAAAGTTTAAAATCCAATTTTGTATTTAGATTTTATGCAAACTAACAAATGATTAGAAATTTTCGGGCGAAGGTTTTATTCTTTGCCCGATTTTTTATTCTGTGTATGGAATATCTTTTATGCGTGCATCTATATAATAAAAAACATGAAATCAATTTTTATACTGACAGTTATAATCGCACTTTATTCACCGGTAATAAATGCACAAACGGATATAAACGTAAAAAATGGCGAAAAGCAAACACAAGTTGCTGAATATGATAATTATTACTTATCAGATGAAGTTTCGGGAACAGATTTCACTTTTATTATAGATAAAGACCCTAATGGGCGTTCTTCGTATTATACAATATGGAATAGAAATAATGTGAAATTTTTTATGCCATTATTTGACTCGCTTCCAACTCCTCCTCTTGCTCCGGGAGAAGAAGAACCTATTGGGGACTATTTTTTCCCTTTCTGGGTTAAATTAAATGACAAAAATCAACTTATCAGTTCTGTGCGCGATGGTTTAGGTATGGATATAATAAATCAATTTAAATTATTAAATAATGATGGAAATATTGAGATTACATTTTTAATAGAATTAGACGGCACGGTGTCGGAAATTAAATTTTTAATAGACAGTTATAATCCGTTATTGCCGGCAATTCCGCCGGAAAAATTGTATGCGATAGAGTGTTTAATCAAACAAAGAGTTACTTTTAAAATAGACCAAAGAAATTGGCTGCCAAATTTTTTTAACAAATCTATATCAACAACAATTAAAGATTTATAAAATTATTGAATGACAAATTAATTATTTCAGTATCAATATTTTTCATGAATACTTTTAAATCCATCGCCGATTACTTCGTTGGCATCAATCACGGTAACAAAAGCCGCAGGGTCGATATGGCGAATGTATCGGCGAACCGTTGCAACTTCGCGGATGCTTATATTGGTAAAAATTATCTTTTTTTCGCTGCCTGAAAAAGCGCCGTGAGCGTTGATAAGTGTTGCGCCGCGTTCCATATCATCCATAATTTTTCGTGAAATTTCCTCGTATTTATCCGAAATTATAAGAACGGTTTGAGTAGGATTAAATCCTTTCACTATTTTGTCGGCTATGGTGCTGCATACATAAATTACCGTCCACGAATAAAGAGGAATCGTCCAGTCGTTGAACACAATGAGAGCAACAAGCACAATAACGGAATCAACAATTATAAGAGCCGAACCGATAGACAAATGAGTATATCGCTTTAATATTGTTGCAAGAATATCGGTGCCGCCGGATGTTGCTTTGGTTTTAAAAATTATTCCAAGTCCTATTCCTATTATAACACCGCCAAAAACCGCCTGAACAAAAAATGTAGATGGGTCGTTAATTAGCGGGTCGTACTGATAAAGATATTCCATTAATGAAATCGAAGCCGACAGAGATATGATTCCTATTAAAGTTTTTGCGCCGAATTTAGGTCCCAAAACCCATGTTCCTGCCAACAGCAAAGGTAAATCAAGACAAATACCGGAAAGTCCTATCGGAAAATTTAAGTGATGATGCAATATTATGGCAATGCCATATACTCCGCCGGGAGCAAGTTTTAACGGAGATACAAATACAACAAATCCTACAGCCATTATAAACGAACCTGTAATTATTAAAATGTACGACGCCAAATCTTCTTTTTTGAAATTAATTCCTGCCATATTTTGTAATTTTATGCAAAATCAGTAAGTTGTATGAATGATTTTATTGATTATTTGCAATCTTGATAACAAGATTACCGACTGCAAAGGTAGCAAAAAATCCTGACACAAAGTTTGTATTTGAATTTTTAATATTTAATTTGCCTGATTAAATTATGACATATCCGTAAAATAATCGGTAAAAACAAAACAGTCTTTTTCAAAATCGCTAACATCTGTTTTCTTGTCAAAAATGCCGTACACGCTTGAACCGGAACCCGACATCGCTGAATAAACAGCGCCACGCTGATAAAGCGTTTCCTTTATGGTTTTTATTACTGGAAATTGCTCAAAGACTGTTGTTTCAAAGTCATTTTTCAAAAAATATTTCCATTCATTAACGGGTTTCGACATGATTTCTGCAATTCGGATTTTCGGCTGTTCAGGTTTTATGTCTGCATAAGCCTGTGCCGTACCAACAAATACATTCGGCTTTATTAATACAAAATAATATCCTTTTAAATCAACATCAATATCGTGCATAATTTCGCCTCTTCCGCTTGCCAGTTGCGGTTTATTTTTTATAAAAAAAGCACAGTCGCTGCCGAGTTCAGCCGCATATTGCATTAATTTGTCACTGTTTATATTCAAATTAAACATTTTATTGAGAACAATTAAAACATTTGCAGCATCAGCCGAGCCGCCGCCCAAACCTGCGCCGAAAGGAATTACCTTGTGCAAAAAAACATCAACTTCGGGCAAATAAAAATCTTTTTTTATCAGATTTAATGCTTTCATACAAAGATTATTATGTATGTTGTCATTTATTATTATACCTGAATTGAAAAGTGTAGAAACTTTATTTTGCGATTTTACAATTTCAAGAATATCGCATAATTTTATAGGATAAAATACGGTTTCGATATTATGAAAACCATCGCTGCGTTTTTCTGTAACATTAAGTCCCAGATTTATTTTTGCATTTGGAAAAACAACCATAATCGTAAAAATAATATTTACAAAGATGCAAAAAAAAATGATGATACGTCATTTATTTTAAACACTTGATACCGCAACGACTGTTTTTGTGCTTTATTTGTTCGCATTTGACAGTCATTTATTGATTAATTTTACCAATAAATAATGACTTAACTATTTAAAAAACTTTCTTTTATTATATTTACTTTTTCGGAAACAGACAAGTGTCCATCAATCCAGTTTATTTTTGCGCCTCGGCGTTCCATTCCTCTGAACCATGTCATTTGGCGTTTTGCAAATTGATGAATTGCGATGTTCAACTGCTGTTTCATTTGGTCGTAAGTAAGTTTGCCGACAAGATAAAGAGTGATAAACTTATATTCCAGTCCGTAATAAATCAGGTCGTCTGCCGAAATTTTTTCCAACAGTTGTTTTACTTCATCAATCATTCCGTTTTTTAATCGATATTCCAACCGTTCGGTTATACGTTGTCGGCGAGTGTCGGCATCAAAAATTATTCCAAAATAAACATTGTTAATATGCTTATAATTTGTGAATTCAATAGCGTGTCCTTTTTTATATATTTCAATTTCGATTGCACGTATCAAACGTTTTCGAGTATCGATGTCGGTTTTATTATGTAACTGCTTTAATGAAGCAAGAAAATTTACAAGTTCAGCATCCGACTGTTTTTCGAGTTCAGTACGTAATTTATGATTTACAGGAACTTCGGGCATATTATAACCGTTTACTGCTGCTTCGATATACATTCCGGAACCTCCGCAAAGCACAGGCTGTTTTTTTCTGTTGCAAACATCTTCGTATGCTTTGTGAAAATCTCGCTGATATTCAAAAACATTATATTTGTATCCTGAGTCGATAATGTCAATAAGATGATAGGGAATTTGTTTGCCGTTGACCGAATAATCGTCAATATCTTTTCCTGTGCCAATATTCATGTTTCTATATACCTGTCGCGAATCGGCAGAAAGAATTTCGCCGTTTAATTCGGCGGCAACAGCCACGGCAATTTTGGTTTTCCCGGTAGCGGGTGCGCCTGTCATGCTTCTCAGTTTGATTTTTTCGGACATGTGTAATGTATTGAAAACTATTTTATAATGCTATCTTTCCATTGTTCGGCGAATATCTTTTTCTTTTATGGATTCGCGTTTATCGTATATTTTTTTACCACGGGCAAGAGCAATTTCGAGTTTTGCATATCCGTTTTCCGAGATAAACAGTTTTATCGGCACAATGGTAAATCCGCGTTCTTTGGTGCGGCGCAGCAATTTGTCTATTTCTTTGGCATTGAGCAATAATTTACGTTCGCGGCGCGGGTCGTGATTGTTAAGATTTCCCCACCAATATTCGGCAATATGCATGCCGCGTATAAACAGTTGCCCGTCAATAAAATAACAATAACTTTCAACAATAGATGCCTTACCTGCACGAATTGATTTTATTTCGGTACCGTAAAGCACAATTCCTGCCGTAAATTTCTCGAATAGTATAAATTCGAAACTTGCTTTTTTGTTTAATATTTCAATTTTTGAACTTTTTTTCCGCATAAATTATCGCCTGTTTCATTTGTATTGTCAAGCCAAATTTCATTTGTAAAGTGCAAAGTTAAAAAATAATCGGCATTTTTCATTATTATTCATTTATTCCTTAAAAACAAAAATACGATGGAAACATAGCAAAAGAAGAAATAAAAGAAAATATT
>JAIRRX010000029.1 GCA_031255755.1 Prevotellaceae bacterium
CGAAGGCGCAGGATATTCGGGAGGTATAACATCATCGGCTATGGACGGAGAAAAATGCGCCGAAAAAATTGCCGAAATCAATAGTTTTTAAGACTGCAAACAATAGCCCGTCATTGCGAGGCGTGAGCGTAGCGAAGCAGGAAGCAAACCCGCACCCGCAGCCCGTCATTATATTTCTCAGAAGCCTGTTAATGTTTGCAAACAGCAATTTACAGCAGTTTGTTTCCAATACTGTCAATATAGCCTTTATCTTCTTGTAGATTTTTTTGCATTGATGCCTCGACAGCCATTTTGTCGCATAACTCGTTAAGCGGATTTCCGGCATGACCTTCAACCCAAACGAATTTTACATTATAGCGTTGATAAACGTTCAAAAATCTTATCCACAAATCCGGATTTTTTTTATTCTTAAAATGCGTTCTTTTCCACGACTGCAACCAGCCTTCATTTATGGCATTTACTACATATTTTGAATCGCTGTAAACAGTGATGTTTGCTTTTTTAGATTTTATATTTTCAAGAGCCACAATAACTGCAAGCAATTCCATTCTGTTATTGGTAGTATAGGCAAATCCCTGCGAAATTTCTTTGCGATATTTTCCTGAAATCATAACTACGCCAAACCCTCCGTTTCCCGGATTTCCTCGTGCTGCGCCATCTGTATAAACAGTAATTTCGGTCATTTGTCGGTAATTATGCTGAATAATCGTCATTCGCAATTATTGTAGCATCATCGTGGTCATTATGTTTATGTGTGGCGGATATATCTATTTTCAATGAATGTGCGTTCATTTCATTATATCGGTTACGATTTTTGAAAATATCGCAAGCCATGTATAACGCCGTACGAAACGAATCGGCATTTGCCGTTCCCTGTCCCGAAATTTCGTAAGCAGTGCCGTGTGCAGGCGATGTACGCACAAAAGGCAATCCCGCTGTATAGTTAACACCCGTATCGAATGCGCGTGATTTAAATGCAATCATGCCCTGATCGTGATACATCGCAAGAATACCATCAAATTTTTTGGATGTTTCCGAACTTAAAAAACCGTCGGCAGAATATGGACCAAATACTAAAATATTTTTTCCCTGCGCTTCTTTTATTGCCGGCAATATTATTTCTTTTTCTTCTGTTCCTATCAAGCCATTATCGCCGCAGTGAGGATTAAGCCCTAAAACGGCAATACGCGGTTTTACCATCAAAAAATCTTTTTTCAGCGATTCGTTCAATATATCTATTTTTTGCAGTATCAGTTTTGTTGAGATAGATTTTGATACATCTTTTAAGGGGATATGCCCTGTTATTACTCCGATTTTCAGATTATCATTAACCATCAGCATCAAATAATTTTGTACGCCTGCATCATCTGCCAAAAATTCGGTATGTCCAATAAATTTTTTACCCGGAATTTGAACATTATATTTGTTTATCGGCGCTGTAACCATAACATCAATTTTCTTTTCCCGAATATCGCGTGCTGCGGCTTGCAATGCTTTCAACGCGCCTTCGCCCGCCATTTGGGTAGAATGTCCGACTTCGGCATGAGCATTATCATTCATTACATTTATGAAATTTATGCATTTGCTTCTTGCATCTTTCGACGACATTATAAGGTTGAGATTAATATTTTCAATTTTGAGCAGATTGCGGTAAAATCCCCAAATTTTTGTTGAGCCGTAAATCACAGGCGTGCAAAAGTCAATAATACGGTTATCTTCAAAGGTTTTAAGCATTACTTCATACGATATTCCGTTAATATCGCCATGCGTTATTCCGACAATTATTTTTCCATCTTTCATCTGAATTTCTTTTTATACAGGCATCAAAGGTATAAAAAGTTTTTGGAATTACAGTTTGCGTCAAACCTGACAATCCTGCTATTGTCGTTTGTACGCAACCGACAGACAGGTCAAATACATTTCTTTTTTCGTAATGAATTAATTCTTTTTTTGACGGTTGCGTGATAATTTATAAATTGACTCATATTGAATAATTCAAAATTTATTAACACTTTGTTGATATTTTTCAAAAAAATTATACACTTGTATTTTATTTTTATACCTTTGCATAATAAATACGTATATATCATGAAAAAAACTTTAATTTTTATTATGACAACAATATGTTTGTTTGCATGCAAAGATGAAAAAAAATCGACAGGTTTGGAGTTACAAACACCTGCAATTAATGATTTTAACTACAAAGTAGATGTTTTTGCAGATATGGAAATATTACGCTATCGCGTTCCTGAAATCGAAAAATTAACGACAAAACAAAAAGAATTGCTTTACTATTTGAATGAAGCAGCATTGCAAGGTCGTGATATTCTTTACGACCAAAACGGAAAATATAACCTGTGTATTCGCCGTACGCTTGAGCATATATATGAAAATTTCAGCGGAGATAAAAATTCCGATGATTTTAAAGCGTTTGAAATCTATTTGAAACGTGTATGGGTTTCTAACGGTATTCATCATCATTACGGAAATCACAAGTTTGTTCCCGAATTTTCGATGGATTTCTTTATTGACGAAATCAAAAAATTGCCTGATGCGGCTTTTGAAAAAATAGGACTGGATGCAGAAAAACTTGTATCTGTTATTGTGCCTGTAATTTTTGACCCGAAAGTTGCTTCTACACGTTTGAATCAGGCGGCAGACGTTGACCAGATAACCACGTCGGCATCCAATTATTATGAAAATGTTAATCAAAAAGAAGTCGAAGCATTTTATAACAGCATGAAAAAAAGCGATGACGAAACTCCTGTATCTTATGGACTGAACAGTAAGCTTGTGAAAGAAAACGATAAAATATTTGAAAAAACATACAAAACAGGCGGTTTATATTCTGCAGCAATAGAGAAAACTGTTTACTGGCTGCAAAAAGCGGCAACGGTTGCCGAAACCGAACATCAAAAATCAGTTATCGAAAAACTGATTGAATATTACAATTCGGGCGACCTGCGCACATTTGACGAATATTCAATATTATGGGTTGCAGATACTTTACCGCATATTGATTTTATAAACGGATTTATTGAAACATACGGCGACCCGATGGGCATGAAAGCAAGTTGGGAAGCCAATGTAAATTTCAAAAATACGGAAGCCACAAAACGCACAGAAATTATAAGCGCCAATGCACAGTGGTTTGAAGATAATTCGCCTACCGAAAAACAGTTTAAAAAAGAAAAAGTTACAGGAATTGCAGCAAAAGTTATAAATGTATCAATACTTAGCGGCGACTGTTATCCTACAACGCCAATAGGCATCAATCTGCCAAATTCAAACTGGATTCGCGCTGTTCACGGTTCTAAATCCGTAACTATTGAAAATATTACCGAAGCATACGACCAGGCATCGCATGGAAACGGTGTTGCCGAAGAATTTGCATGGAGCAAAACGGAACTTGATTTGATGAGCAATTATAAATTCATAACTGATAATCTTCACACCGATTTGCACGAATGTCTCGGTCACGGGTCGGGAAAATTACTTCAGGGAGTTGACCCTGATGCGCTGCAATCGTATGGCGCGGCTATAGAAGAAGCTCGCGCCGACCTGTTCGGACTTTATTTTATTGCAGATGACAAAATGGTTGAACTTGGTTTGCTTCCGAATGAAGATGCATATAAGGCTGAATATTATTCATTCTTTATGAATGGCTTGATGCTACAGCAAATGCGTATCGAACTCGGTAATAATATAGAAGAAGCGCACATGAGAAACCGCCAGCTTATTGCGCGTTATGTACTTGAAAAATCAGCTGACGACAAGGCTGTTGAACTTAAAACGCGCGATGGCAAAACATTTGTCGTTATCAATGATTACAAAAAAGTAAGGCAACATTTAGGAGACCTGCTGGCTCTGATTCAACAAATAAAATCAACAGGCGACTTGGCTGCGGCACGTAATATGATTGAAACCTATGCGGTGAAACTTGACCCTGCATTACACAAGGAAGTTATCGAACGTTACGCAAAATTAAATGTTACTCCATACAAAGGTTTTGTAAATCCCGTATATACGCCTGTATTTGATGCCGATAATAATTTTATTGATATAAAAATCGATTATACGGAAAATTTTGTAGAACAGCATTTGCGTTACTCGCGTGATTATTCCTATTTGCCATCATTTAATGATTAAAATCTAAAAATTTATATCGAAATGAGAATTGTTGAAAAAACTATTGCATTGTTTGTATTGCTGTTAATTTCATCATTGATACCTGCCGAAGCGCAGTCATTAAAAAATGCCGACAAGTATTTTTCGAGTGGAGCATATTACAGCGCAGCAAATCTGTACCGACAGGTTGTTAATCTCAAAACTAAAAATAAAGAGGTAAGAGACAGAAAAGGCGAGATACTCTTTCGCATAGGAGAGTGTTACAGAAAAATGAATAAAACGACAGATGCTCTCAAATGGTATGAACAGTCCGAAGAGGCGGGTTACAATGAGGCGGAATTATATTACGGATTGGGGATGATTCAGTTAATGCACGGACAGTATGATGATGCGCAGAAACTTTTTATTCTTGCAAAAGAAAAAAATGCCGACCTGAAATTGCTTGATGCAAAAATAGAATCCTGCCGTATTGCCGAACATTACGGAAAAACAAATAATCTGTACGAAATAATACCTGTCAGCAATTTAAATACGCGAGGCAGCGAATACGGAATATCATTTTACGAAGAAAATTTAATATATGCATCCACAGGCAGACTCAGACAGATAAAAAAAATATCAGACCGCACAGGGCTTCCTTATTCCGAATTATATATTGCATCTCCTGATTCACGGTCGCTTTACGGCTCGGTAAAAAAACTGGAAGCAATGTCCGAAGACCTGTCCAATGATGGTACATTCTGTTATGATGCAAAAACAAAACAGTTATACTGTACTCGCTGTGATGCCCAAAATCAAAACTGCTTCATAATTAAAGTCGATGTGAAAGACAACAGATACAAAATAGCAGGAAAATTGAAATTAGGTAATGTTACATACGGAATCGGACATCCATATATAACAGATGATGGAAACAGAATTTATTTTTCATCGGTTATAGAGGGAGGCTATGGAGGCGCTGACCTGTGGTATGTTGACAGAGATGAAAAAGGCAACTACGGAAATCCTGTCAACCTTGGAACGGAAATAAATACCGAAGGCAATGAAGTATTTCCTTCGTTTATTGATGGAATATTATATTTTTCATCCGATGGACATTTCGGACTTGGAGGGCTTGATATTTTCGCAAGTTACATGCAAGAAGATGGAAGTTTTGCCAAAGCCAATAATTTACGCTCGCCGTTCAATACTTCATGGGATGATTTTAATCTTATACATCAACCTTATAACAATACAGGACTGTTTATAAGTAATCGTGAAAATGCGGAAACCAGCGATGACATATATATGTTTAATGATTTCCCTCCAAAAGTAATTACTTTGGATGGTCGTGTATATGACAACGAAACTAAAAACCTGCTTAAAGAATACACAGTTGCAATAATGGTTGGCGACAGCAAACTGTTTGAAACAACCGTAACCGACAGCAGTAATTATTTTGTGTACATCATGCCAGGTGAAAATTATCAAATTAAGGCAATAGCCGAAGGATATGACGAAAATACCGAAACATTAAACACTGTTGATATTCCTAATTTTTCCGATTTATTTTCAAATATATATCTTGACAAAACAGTTATCGTTGAAGAACCTACAATAGAAATAACCGAAGGCGATTCTGTGAAAATGATGTATATAGAAATAAAAGACATATTTTATGAATACAATAAATCTCGGTTAACCGAAAATTCAAAAATCGAACTTGATAAATACGTCCAGTATTTTGATGAATATCCGGAAATGATAGTTGAAATAGGTTCTCACACCGATTCGCGAGGTTCTAACGCATACAATATGAAACTGTCTGAACAGAGAGCAAAATCGGTTGTAGATTATCTAATATCAAAAGGTATAGATGCAAACAGGCTTGTATGGAAAGGATATGGCGAAGAACAACTGCTTATACCTGATGCAAAAACCGAAGCCGAGCATCAGGCAAATCGCCGTACCGTATTCAAAGTCTTAACACTTGGGCTTCAGGCAAAAAATATAATAGTAAAACAAATATCGGCAGAAGAAATGGTCAACAGTTCTAATGGAGCAGTAGATTTAAGCGGCTGGTGGGTACAGATTCACGTTTCGTCAAACCCTAATGATCTCGAATTGCCAAAAATAAAAGATGCCGAGCGAATAACAGGTAAGGAAGTGCAGCTGATTAGAGCCGATGACGGTAAAAATCACTTCTGCATACATTATGATACACGTAACGAAGCATTGAAAGCAGAAATTGCGCTGTATAAAGAAAATATAAAGACAATATTACTGCAATTTTAGTGCTGTACATTTTGAACGGCAAAATATTGCATTAATATGTTTTTCATAAGTTTCTATTTTAAATGTGCAGACGCCGTATTTTACGGTGTCTGTTTTTTAATTTTGTCTGCATTATCTTTATCGTGAAGAACAGCGTTTATAAATGCTGTTCTTTCGTCATTGTAAGCGTCAGCCAATCCAGCCTTTGTACGTCATTGCGAGGAGTGAGCGTAGCGAATGACGAAGCAATCTAGTTTTCGGCGTTAGCCAATTCATTTTTATTATTCTGGATTGCTTCACCGCTTTGCGGTTTGCAATGACGCGGCTGCGGTTGTTGCTTCGGCGTTATAAGGATTGACGTAAAAAAACACCATTTATCAATGGTGTTCTCAAAGATGGTTAATCTTTAATTATTTTTCCATTATTTTTTCGATAGCAGTATCATATATCTTTTTGATGTCGGCGGTTTTGCCGAACGATTCCCTGTCTATCAAAATATCCGATTCCGTAACGTTTCCGATTTGTACGCAAGGCAGGCTTTGCCCTTTCATAAAGTCAACAAAGGCATCAATATTTTTTTTACCTACCGAAACAACAACTCTTCCCTGCGCCTCTC
>JAIRRX010000035.1 GCA_031255755.1 Prevotellaceae bacterium
TGCCGTAAATGCCAAATATTTCATGGGATTTATAACTGCAAAAATATCATCAACAGCCAATTATTTTGTTACCGTTGATACCATAAGTCCGCATATAACGCCGAAATTCAGAGATGGCGCCGATTTGCGAAAACGTACAAATCTGAAAATCACAATCGCCGATGACCTTTCAGGAATACGGACGTATGCAGGCTACATAGACGGCGAGTGGGCGCTGTTTGAATATGATGCCAAAAACAGACTGCTTACTTACGAATTCGACCCGAAACGTATTTCACGCAACAAAAAACACAGCCTGAAACTCGTTGTAAGCGACAACAAAAATAACATTTCGGTTTTTGAAAGTAATTTTGTATGGTAAAATATGATTTGGCGAGTTTTAAATTTTAAAACACTTATGATAATACTGATTATTTTTTATCGCATGCATATATGAGAATGGCGAACAATTCCAGCGCATACTGATATAAATAAAAAGTTTTCTGAAATATACTTTTAAATCCTCTCAAAATTTTGGAAAAATAAAAAAGCGGCAATCTTTTGAAAGCCGCTTATTTATTGAAGTTCGTTTTGTAGCGCGATCCGGGATTGAACCGGAGACCTCATGATTATGAATCATGCGCTCTAACCAGCTGAGCTACCGCGCCTCCTTTATAAAACTTTTTTTCTCAATTTTGAGGATGCAAAATTAATAAAATTTTACATCACAGCAACAATTATCGAAAATTATTGTTCAAAACATCAAATTAAGCACTGAATAGCCTGCCGATTTTTACTTCATTTCGTTTATATTGCATCTTTTTTGGCGTATTCCGAAAATTCACAGCCAAAAGTATCTGCCAGATAATTATCCATGTCATCTGCTTTTAATGCAAGATTTGTTATGTTATTGCGCAATTCGTCCGTATATTCTTCGCATAAAAGGTCGGAAATATGCAGTCGGTATGAAATAAATATCTGATTGTTGTCAAGCCCCAACTGATAAGGCTGTACCATTCCGCTGATTAAATATCTGAGTACAGGTTCCAAATCTTTTTTCGGCAAAATATTTATCGGCGAAGTACAGAATAAATATGAACGGTCGTAAATAAACATTCTTATTTCTGAACTTCCTTTATGAAATACCCATGTTTCGTAACCTACACGTGCAATTATCGGATTTATTCCCATCGCTTCAATCGCTTTTTCGCAAACTTGCGCAAGGTCGGTAAGTTGTTGTTCCTTAAATATATTTTCCGACAGTTTTTCGCCGCATGATGGACAATATTCAGTTTGTTCGGATATTAAGCCGTCGCAACTGCTGCACTGTACGTTGAATTTATTTTTATCAAGTGATTCTATTTCGGCTAAAACTTTGCTCAGTCCTTCAACAGGAATACCAAAGCCCATATTGTCGGCATCGGTAATTTTACTTGCCGTTATTGCTACAAGTTCATCTTCTTCGTTGAACATCGGACCGCCGCTGTTTCCGGGATTTACAGCTGCATCTGTCTGTATGTAATATTTATTTTTAATCAACTGTTTTGGAGATGATACTGTTCCTTCGGTTACAGTAAAAGGCATTCCGAACGGATAACCTGCAACGTTTAATTTTTGTCCTATTGTAACTTCGCCTGATTTTAAAATTTTTAATTCGGGAAGATTTGAAAAATCACCATCTGCCTGAAGCAGGGCTATGTCAAGGTCGGGATTTACCAAAATAACATTTGCAAGATAACGATTTTTGTCATTATCCTGAATAGCCATTTTTTTAAAACCTTCTACAACATGATAATTTGTAACAAACATATTGTACTGTTTCAGATAAAAGCAACTGCCTGTGCCATCTGCATGATTTATCTTATAAATTGTTTTATGTATATCTGGATTCATTTCTTTTTATTTTTAATATTTGATTTAAGTAAATTATATAAAATTTATAAAACGATTGATGTATTATTTCTTAAAAAATGACGACATCATCTTTTTAAAACCTTCTGAAATCTGTGCGGCATAATCCGCAATATCGGGAACAACAGACAGATTACCGTTCATTATCTTTTCCATTGCCTCGTATAAAATCGGAGCGGCAATATTCAAAGGTTGAGCAGATGCGCGTTGCATTGAATTCACAACCAGCGCGTTTACATCATCCTGTAAATTGTTATAATAATACATTTCATAGAATTTGTACGTAACCATAATGCAGACGTACAAATAATCTTCACCCTGAATGGCAGATGAAACATTGTCATACGTTTTTTGAAAATTATGCTGAATATTTTCAAGGCTTGAACGGCGTTTTGGCGGAATAAATGTTTCAACATAATACAAATCTTCGGCAAGTTGTTCTTTGGGTATTGCCGCAAGTTTCTGTATAAAATCCTTTCCTCTCGCTACAATTTCGGGAAGAGGAATATCTTCGCGGTCGTGTTCGTAAACTGCTTTGCTCAGGTCGTTAAGCAACTGCCCCTGAGGATGCGCATAATACGAAATTTTATACAACGTTGTTGCTATAATATTCCACGCATATCCGTATCGGCGGTCGGATTCAAAAAACTTTACACTGTCAAGACATTCTTTTATGCTTAACTGAATAACATCATAAACAGCATTAACCGTTTTTTCGTCATAAGGAACAACCTTTGGCTCGTAGATACGTTCTGCTCCGAATTTGGTTACAAACTCATCATCATATTTGTCGCCCGTACAGCAAATTTCATCGAAAATATAATATATTTTCCATGGATTTATAAGTTCAATGGGGCATGAATATTCAAATTTCAGTTTGTCACCTTTCAATACAATCTGTGCAAGATTCAAATTATTGAAATTAAGTCCTGATATTTGCCGAAGTAACGGCACAGCGTTTTTTTCGGGTAACGACAAGAACGGCGCCGTAATTTTAAGCAATTCATCTTCAATTTTAATATTCACAACTATTGAGCCATGAGGAATATTAAATTCTGTGCCATTAGAATTTCCGTATTTTCTGTAAAATTCGGAATTCAGGTAATTTAAAAACTCCTTAAAGGATTTGCCATACTCTTGATTATCAAAAGCATTTACACTTTCATCCCACGCATCTGTATTTATTTTACTTGCGGTTGAAGAAATTGTAGATAAATTAAACGTTAAAGTTTGTTTCATATTAACTTCCTTATTTTTTAGTGTGTTAAAACTTATTTGAACAAAGATAATAATTTTTATTAAATCAGATACAATATATTGATATTTTTTTACAATAAATTATATTCACGATGTTGATTGCAGATGATATATATATGGTTTAGTGTTATTTAATGATATTATAAAAAATCAGTCAACGCAGGTTTCCACGTTGACTGATTATGTTTTCGTAATATAAAACCTTACGGTTCTACTACGATGAAATGATTTACATATCCAATTCCCGGCTCGAAAGTAAACCAAACTACCACGCCGTAGTCTTTTGCCACAGCAGTAACCACTCCTGTGTCTTCAACCGTCAAACCGTAAGTGGCTTGTACCCATTCCGAAAATGTCAGTTTTGCTTCATCTTTATACACAAACGGTGTTCTGTCTACGCCAAAAGGAAAATTGTACGGAGTAGCGCAGAAAAGCGTACCGTCGTCGGTAACATAAGAGGCTCTTGCATCTTCTTCGCCATCCAATACTGTTATCGTTTCATCCGACATATTATAAAGATAAGGCGTATATTTTGCCGGAATAGGATTGAAAATTGTTCCGCCTTGTGGGACTTTCATTACGCCGCATGAATAGTGACCCATAACGCTAAGTCCATTAATGTCGGCAGGCTCGGGAAATATAGAGAACCGCCAATTGTCCGGATTATATTCTACCAAATCGGGGGCAATTTCACTAAATTCATAATTTGCACCGTTGAGCGTCCATTTGCAGGCAATCCATGTAGAACCGTCGGCATTAATTCTGCCCAATATATATTTCCCGTCGGCAGAAATCAAATCTACATAAACTCCTTGATAAAGATCTTCCGTCATATATGTTTCAGGAAAATCCAAAGGCGTGCTGACTCCGTTGCGAACAACATACGGTGCGTATAAACCATTTTCATTTCGTTCAAATTTAACGGTAGTCGAGCCATCGGCAGTTACGCCTTTTGCAAAAGGTTTTCCACTATCGTCCACGCCGCGCAACATGAAACTGTTGTCTGACTTTAAATCCTCATTCTCCACTCCGTAAAGGGCTGGTTGATATTCGTCATCATCTATCTGATACAGGTCGATTACAACGCCGTTTACATCCCACTCGCCTGCTGCATAACGTCCGTTAGGCGAAAGGTGTTCGATGGGTATTGCACCTGCAAGATAATCATACAATTTTGGTGTTCCGTGGTCTTGTCCAACTTGTATTTCTGCTGTTTTTGAAGGGTCGGCGCTGCTCACTACCGTAATTGTACCTTCGCGGTCAGTAAGCGACCGTGAGGGTTGTGCTGTAACGATAAGATTATTTTCCTGTTTTTCCACCGTTATCCAATCAAGATCTTCTACAACATTCCAGTCCGCCGCACTTGTTACCACGACAGTTTCGGGGTTTTCTGCTTTGGAGGTAAAATGTAAAGCATGTTTATCCAATACGATTGTATGATCAATAGGTGGTGCAGGATCATCATTGCCGCATGATACCGATAACATTACAACAGTTGTTAATACAACTGTATTCAAAAAAAATTTACTTGCTTTTTTCATTGATTTCAAATTTATTTATTATAGTTATTAAATTGTATTATAGGTATTTATATTCTATTTTATATTCCCTATAACTTTGTTTTTTAATTTATATCGTATGACAATATTGTTACAAAAGTATGTTATTTTCTAATCAGTTGCAAATATTTTTTAAAAAATATTTTTTTAAAAAACAATAATATACTGCTTTTCTTTGATTTACTTTGTTTTATGCTATAAATTATATTGGTAAAAAAAATAGAAATATTAAAATTTTATTACAATTCGTAATATTTTTGTTAATTATTTAAGATAGAAAGTATTAATGATTGCAGATACTGAGAATAAATAAAAATTATGGCTTCTCTGGAATCAATGATTATTTACAACAAACATTTATTTTTTTGCTGCCTGCGCAATATCGTTGTATAAATCGGCGACCGGTTCCAGCCCCACAGATATTCGGATAGTGTTTTGGCTTATATTCATACTTCGGCGGGTTTCTTCGGTGAACGTGCCAAAAATTGTACTTGCGGGATGAATTGCCAGCGTTTTATTGTCGAACAGATTTGTTGCCCGCCGTATCAGTTTCAATTTGTCGATAAATCGGAATGCTGCTTCGCGCGATGGCAGGTCAAATGTAAACATGGCGCCGGCATACTCTCCGAACTGACGTTGGCAGATGTCGTAATAAGGATGTTCCTGCAATGCAGGATAATTGACCGACGAAATTTCAGGAAGCTCGCCTGCCTTTTTTGCCAGTTCCTTACATGTTTCCACCGCACGCTGATAGCGCACCGAAAGCGTTTCCAGTCCTGTTGTTTGCATATAAGCGACATGTGGCGTCATGCAGGCGCCGAGATTGCGATGTATTTCCATCCGCATTTTAGCCGAAAAAGCCGACCATTCAGTCTTATTTACTAAATAATTCAATTTTTTTGAATTTTGCCAGTCGAACGAACCATAGTCAATTACAAGTCCGCCCAGCGACGTAGCGCCCCCCGATATATATTTTGTTGACGACACCACTTCAATATCAACGCCGAAATCGGCGGCACGAAATACCGTAAACGGCACAATTGTCGTATCGGCAATCAATGGCACGCCGTGCGTTTTGCAAACGGCGGAAAGCGCGCGGAGGTCGGCAATTTCCATTTGCGGATTTGTGATTATTTCAAGAAAAAGCGCACATGTATTTTGGTCGATACATGCCTGTACTTCTGCGGATTTTGTCAGGTCGCAGAAGCGGGTTTCAACGCCGAAATCTTTCAATGTAGCGGCAAAGAACGAATATGTATTGCCAAACAGATGCGGCGAAGTTACGATATTGCATCCGCTGTATGCGACGGTCATCATCGTATTGGCGATTGCCGCCATGCCCGAATTGAACGATATAACTTCGGCGGCGTTTGTGATGCTTTTCACCCGACTTTCAAAATGGCGGACGGTGGGATTGCTTATGCGCGAATACACATGCTCCGGCGATTTTCCCGTAAATGCCAACTCCATTTGCTCAGCAGTTTCAAAATCGTATGCCACAGCATGATACACAGGCATAGTTAAAGCATTGTAGGCGTCTTTTTCCGCGTAAGGTTCGTGAAGCAATTTTGTTTCGGTTGACAGGCTGTTGCTGTTTTCTTTTTTCATACGATTTATGGGTTATTTATTAATTTTTGTGTAATCCGAATTTTTAAAATAATTGACAAAAGTAACTATAAATTTTTATTTTTGAAATGTTTCAGGATTGTTATTATATAATTTTAATTACACAGTTGAACAAAACGCAGATATATTAAAAAATCATCGCTGCCAACAGGTTTGACAGCGATGATAAATCAGCATGAAGAAAAATCCGACAGTTTATTAATTGCCGGATGTGCTATCAAGTGCATTGATTGCAGCCTGAATTGCATTTTCGGTTGTTTGTTCCATATTCAACGTTATCTCCAAATCTTCGGTAATTTCTACATTATCCTGTTTTGCAAAATAAAACTTACCGTCTTTCACCGAGATAGCAAGTAATGTACCTTTTTTACCTATCGGCATTGAATCATCGTAACTTTTAACTCCATTTGTGCCGTGCAAAGTATATAACGATGCAACTACCAAATCTCCGTATCCGTGGAAAAATACAGAAGTAGAACCTGTTTCTCCCTGAAAAGATGTCAAATCTACAGGATTGCCTGTAATGTTAACATACATAGTTGTCTTTGTTCCATACGTCCAGTAAATATCACAGTTAAACCATCCAAGTTTGCCGAGTTTGAAAGGAAAATATCTTCCTTCTGCCATGATTTCTCCAAAACCTGTATTATCTACAACAACATCATCCGAAGGGTAATCCCATGCAAATTGATCGTTGTCATCTCCTGCGGTATCAACACCTTCCCATAGTAGTACCCAGTCTGGTGTATCATCTTGTCGCGGAATTTTTATATCCATATTTTTCAGCAGATTTTTATCAACATTGCTTTCTCCCTGTTTTGCATTGATAAAAATAAAACCATACGACCGGAGTATGTCTCCGTAAATATAATTGGTATTTGTTCCGGTATATACAATGTCGCTTGGTTTTAGACATTCTATAACCTCAAGCGTGAAAGTTCCCGTAATTGGAACTCCGCCAATAGCAAACGTACCATCTTCGATGGTAATTACAGTGCCGCCTCTGAGGGTCAGCGTTTTTGGTAACTCTGCAACGTTAATTTGAAAAGTCTGCGTCAACTTTTTCACAGATTTGCTAAAAAAATCTTTAGCAGTTCGGGTTACATCAACAGGATTGCCGGAATGGTCATCGTCGCTGCAACCTAAGAAAAACATACTTGCCACTAAAATGGCTAAAAAAAATTTTGTCTTCATAAAATGGGTCCTCCATTTAAAAAATTAATAATAAAATAAATAAGTCCCCCTCAATAATTTCCCAATTACTCTTTTACTCCCAAATTTCCATTATTTTTGTTTAACACAAAACAAATATGATAATATGCAAAAACAGTGCCAAATTTAATTTTTTTATAATATTATTTTAAAATAATTTAACGAATATTCATCTTTATATCTGTTTATAAGATATATACATATTCGTATTTAATCAAATATTTAAATTATGAAATCCTTATCCGTTTTTTTGCAATCATCATCATTAAGCGCATGGTTGATGCTGTGATTATTGCGAAAAATGCAGTGTTGAAATGCTGCGGCAAAAAATGGTGTCCGCATAAAACAAGCATATTGCAGGCAATACAAAATAAAAGGATATAAAAATTACTTTTTTCGAGTTTTATAAATATATATAAATACAACGGATTGAGCCAAATGATATTCAGATTATTGCGTACAGGATAATGCAGCGAAAATATCCACATCAACAAAATCACAAGCGATATTAATGCAATGCCTGCAAAAAATATTCTGTCAAAAATTTGCAGGTTGATTTTTTTGTTTTTACATAAACAATAAAACTCTGCAAAACTCAATAAAATCACTGCCATCATAAAAATAAAAAATACCTGATTCGGCGAAAACGGGCTTGATGTAGAAACTTCGTGCGCACTGTAAAGAACTTCCGCAGGCAAAGCAAACTTCACGCCGTTGACTGTTGCGGTATCCACATTTTTCGACAGTTCGTCGGGAAGAAACATATAATCTGCATCGGTTGCCCGAACGTCTGTTGGCATGCCGAGCAAAATATCAATACCAAATTTACTCCATTGCATTTTTTCAAGATACGGATAAATCAACTGTCTGAATGTTTTGTTGTCATTTGTGTTTTGGCTTGAAAAACTTAATTTTTCGCCAACTGCCTTTTGAAGAATATCGCGTATGCGGGTAGAGCAGTTGTCTTTGAAAAAATCGTAACGATAACTGCGATTCTGCGGCTGGTAATTTTCAACAAGCAACTCAAAAAGTTTTTCCTTTTCGGCATGTGTTATATTCAATTTTTGTTCGTAAACACTGCGATTTTCATATCTGTAACTTTGTAAGAAATCGTTAAAACCGCTTACCGAAAGCATATATCTTAAAGTTCCACGCGCAAATTTGAGATAAAAATTAGGAGTGGAAAAGTCGAAAGTTCCATAATTAAAAACCGCATCAATGTTTTTTTGAGGGTCGCAAATGCGGATTGCACTGTGTCCGAAAGTAGAATATAGTTGATTTCCCGCTCCGCAGGTAAGCAGCGATACTTGAGCGCTATCGCTCAACTGCTGCGCTTCGGCAGTACCGAAAAATACGGCGAACGTAAATAATATGGCAATACGGTAGTGTCTCATAACATCAATTTATACGACAAAATTACAAACTTTGTCGAAACTTTATCAAATATATGTTTTTTTACAGTCGAATTATAAACAGAAATATTAAAATATGACATAAAAAACTGAAATAATCATGCGCTTACATTATAAAATTAAACTGACTTTCGTTTTTTGCCGAAATACAGTTTAATTCTGCTCGATGTACAAACAACGAACAAACACAATTATTTTACTGTAAATATTATGTCTTTACCGCAACGTGGACACGTCAGTCTATGTTCACTGCTGCTGGTTTTAAAGAAACTCCTAACATCTATGCCGCTGGCTTCAGATATTGACATTAACAATTCAATACTGTTTTTGTCTCCACGTTTTATCAAATAATAAAGCATCTGTCTTGTTATGCCCAATCTGTCAGCAAGTTTTTTCATTTCAACGTTATTGCTACGTAATGTTGATTTTATATTCACTTTCATAACATATATTTTTTCTCAAAAGTAATAAATATTTTACATATATCACTTGATTTGCTCATTGCTTCTTTTTTATAGCAGCATATTTTCCAAAACTCTATCCGTAATTTTATACGTTTCAAACAACAGATGCAAGTATTCTATAAACCACAACAAGCCTCACGAATACTTACAGAGGCTTCACAGACCATTCAACAGCAGTTAATTTTCTTCTTTTATTATTTCCATTCCTCGTGTTATTGCCTGTTCGTTCATTGGTATCAAATGATGATGACGTTCGGGCAGTGATTTTTTCAAGCCTGCTATGACGTTATCCATTTTTACTATTGGTTTGACTTTCAAAAATCCGCCAAGTACAATCATATTGAACGCTTTTGCATTTTTCATGCGTGCGGCTTCTTCGGCTGCTTCGACAGTATAAATTTTAATATCTTTACGTGTTGGCGGATGCGTAATTCCGTTGGGGTCATAAATCAGTATGCCATCGGGTTTTACTGCATTTTCAAACTTGTCAAGCGATTGCTGATTAAGAATTATCGCCGTATCAAAATTATTTACAATCGGCGAACTGATTCGGTCATCGCTGAGTATTACCGTAACATTTGCCGTGCCGCCGCGCATTTCGGGTCCGTATGATGGCATCCATGTAACTTCCTGATCTTGCATGATGCCTGAATAAGCCAGAATTTTGCCCATCGAAAGCACTCCCTGACCACCAAATCCTGCTATTATAATTTCTTCTTTCATAATATAATTTTATTTATTTTTTAATAAGTTTATTTAATGATTATTACTATGGTATATTATTTTATTTGTTTGAATTTTCTCTTTATAACTTTTACATTTTTATGTTTCAATCATTAAATATTTATCTTTAAATATCTTTCATATCTCCCAAAGGATATTCGGGAAACATGTTGTCAACCATCCACTGATTTGCTTCAACGGGCGTTAATTTCCAACCGGAACTGCAAGTACCTACGACTTCAACAAACGAAGTGCCTTTTTTCAGCATCGAATTTTCAAATGCCTTGCGTATTGCCCGTTTTGCCTTGCGTACGGTCAACGGATTGTAAACCGTCTGGCGCGTTACGTAACACGTTCCCGGAAGCTGTGCTATGAGTTCGGTAATTTTAAGCGGATAGCCGTTGAGTTCGACATTGCGTCCGTATGGCGTTGTTGCCGTAACCTGTCCTACAAGCGTTGTAGGCGCCATCTGTCCGCCTGTCATTCCGTAAATTGCATTATTTATAAAGATAACAACAATGTTTTCACCTCTGTTGCAGGCGTGCATAATTTCGGCTGTTCCGATTGATGCAAGGTCGCCATCGCCCTGATAAGTGAAAACATACCTGTCGGGATTCAGCCGCTTTGCAGCCGTAGCAAGAGCCGGCGCACGTCCGTGAGCGGCTTCGAGCCAGTCAATATCAAGATAATTATATGCAAAAACTCCGCATCCTACGGGCGATACTCCGATAGTTTTATCCTGTATTCCCATTTCATCAATAACTTCGGCAATAAGTTTGTGTACCGTGCCGTGCGAGCATCCCGGACAGTAATGCATAATATTATCGGTTAATACTTTTGTGCGTGAATAAACCGCATTTTCGGGTTTTATCATTTCCTGTGCTGTCATTTTTATTTCCTCCAAATTAAATTTTCAACTGCGTCTAATACTTCTTCGGGCGAAGGAATCATACCTCCTGCGCGACCGTAATGTTCTACCGGAATTTTTCCGTTTACTGCCAGACGTACATCTTCAACCATCTGTCCGGTACTCATCTCAACGGCAAGTACTGATTTCAGTTGCGGCAATATTTCGCGAATTGCTTCTGTCGGATAAGGATACAGCGTTATCGGACGAAGCAGTCCCAGTTTTATACCTTTTTCACGGGCAAGTTCTACTGTTTTTTGGCTTATTCGCGCCGACGAACCGTAAGCCACAATGAGATATTCGGCATCTTCACACATTATTTTTTCATAACGTGTTTCGTTTTTTGTTACTTCGGCATATTTTGCCACAAGTTTCTGATTAAATTTTTCCTGCTTTGCCGAATCAAGTTCCAGTGAAGTTGCGATATGACGTTCCCGTGTCGAAGGTTTGCCTACTACTGTCCACGAACCGTAACGTTCTTCGATTTCAGCATTCGTCAAACGCGGTTTTTCTGGCGACAGACGCACTTTTTCCATCATCTGACCTATCATTCCATCCGACAAAATCATAACAGGATTGCGATACTTGAATGCAAGTTCAAATCCCAAATCAACAAAATCATTCATTTCCTGAACCGAAGCGGGTGCAAGCACAATCAGGCGGTAATCGCCATGTCCGCCGCCTTTTGTTGCCTGAAAATAGTCGGACTGTGCAGGCTGTATAGTACCAAGTCCCGGACCGCCGCGAACTACATTGACAACCAGACACGGCAATTCGGCTCCAGCCAGATAGGTCAAACCTTCAGCCATAAGACTTATTCCCGGGCTTGAAGAAGAAGTAAATACCTTTTTACCTGTTGCCGCTCCGCCATAAAGCATGTTTATTGAAGCCACTTCGCTTTCGGCTTGCAGCACAACCATTCCTGTGGTTTCCCACGGTTTAAGTTCCATAAGTGTTTCCATCACTTCGGATTGAGGAGTAATAGGATAGCCGAAGTATCCGTCGCATCCGCAACGAATAGCCGCTATTGCTATCACCTCGTTGCCTTTTAATAATTTGTATTCTGTTTTTTCCATATTTATTTTATAGTGTTTTTAATTTTATTTTAGTGATTAACAATAATTGTTTTTAATATTGTTCTTTCCATTTTTTGATTATTCGTTACTCCTTGTTTTTATTGCGAAGTCCTTTTCGCGCAGCAGGATGGTGTTATATTCCGTTATGCGGGCATTGATTTCGCCGAACAGGCTACCATAATCTTCGACTCCTTCGAGTTATGAAGATATATATAAAAAATTATCCTTCAACCTTGACCCTATAAACGGTGATAACCGTGTCGGGACACACCGTTGCACAGTTTGTGCAGCCCGTGCATGTATCAGGATTTACAGCCTGCATGTAATTATAACCTTTACCGTTTACTTCGCGACCAAGTGCGATAGTCTTTGTCGGACACGTCGGAACGCATACTCCGCAGCCTTTGCATTTATCGATGTCCACTACTATTGTTCCTTTGATTTTTGCCATTTTTTTGTTTTTTAGTTTTACAAATTTAATACTTAATTTTTTATTTCGTATAATATTTTTTATTAAAATCCATCAAGCGTTCGTCAAGCACATTCAACTGTTCCTGTTTTACCTGTGCCGAACAGGCTCGCAAACCATATTTTTTGCTTCCCGTAATATCCAGCGACATGGCGCAAATGCCATGTGATATAAGTTTTTTCAGCAGTTCGCCGCTTGTCATATCGCCATAAGTAACCGTAAAATAAAATCCATCGGCGACAGGTCTGTCAATATCTTTGTCATAAACGATTTTGAACCCGTTTTTCAAAAATATTTCTTTCATTTTTTTAGATATTTCTCCATACTGCTTTGTATTCTCAACAAAGTCGAGACATCCATCGCTTGCCGCCTTAAACATTGCAGCCAAAGCATGCTGAGCCGAGTGTGAAGTTCCCGAACTTAAAGCGTAAACCGTTCCAAAAACAAAGGCATGACCAAACAAATCCGACGAATGGAAACGAAGCAAATCAGGCGCTTTGGTATTCCAAAGTTTATCGGAAACCGCCACAACGCCTATGCGCTCTCCGGCATAACTGAATATTTTTGAACTTGATATGCACAAAACGTAACGGTCGGCATATTTTGCCACAGTAGGCTGATATGGAGGTACGCCGGGCTTGCCGTAGTCATCGCGAAAATCCATGGCAAAGTACGCCAAATCTTCGATAACGGTAACTCCGTATTTATTTGCCGCTTCACCTATTATTTTCAATTCTTCATCTGTAAAGCATACCCAGCTCGGATTGTTGGGATTTGAATATAATATTGATGAAACCTTACCATCGCCGAGCATTTCTTCGAGTTTGCCTCGCAATTTTTCGGCGCGGTAATCATAAATGTCGAACGAACGAAAGTTCTGTCCCAACAGTTTGCACTGAGCCTTTTGCACAGGAAATCCGGGGTCGATAAACAGCGTGCCTTCACGTTCTTTGTACATTCTGTTGACTGTCATAAAGCATGCAATTCCTGCCTGCATCGAACCGGCAGTTGGTATGCAATATTCGGGAATTATATCGATATCTAAAAAATTCTTTATAAAACGGGATGTCTCATATTTCAGTTCTTCAATGCCACGAATATTCGGATATAAAGAAGCTACGCCATTGTTAAGCGCATCAATCTGTGCGTTTACGCCGATATTTTCGGGCGGCAATCCCGGTACGCCCATTTCCATTCGCACAAATTGCAGACCTGTTTCTTTTTCAATGTCATCAACCAGACGAAGCAGTTCGCGAATAGAAGCCGTTTCCAAAGAATTTATTTCAAGTTCTTGTATTTTTTTATCAATTATTTCAAAAGGAACAAGCATTTTACATATATTTACATTTCGAAGTACAAATGTATGAAAATAAAATCAAAAATACCAAAATAATTTGCATTTTGAGATTTATAATTTGTTATCTTTTAAATTTAAAATCCGCACAAAGTATCAATGTGCAGCATAAACTTGTGTCTATCTTTAATGTAGCATTTTTAAATTCAGACCTTGCAAAAACAAAAACTGCGTGCTAATAACAACGCAAGAAGCGAATTTGTTTTTCAGTTCGGCAAAACCAATCACATTTACGTTGCCGTCTTTTTTAATATTTTATATTTTGGGATTTTTTTGGGGAGGAATGATGTTATTCTTTTGTCAAAATTAAATCAACTTCGCCGGGTTTTATTGATTTGTCTCCATAAAGTTTTGTTTGAGTTTTTGTATCTGCTTTCAGCGGCTTATCAATAATTTGAGTTTTATGTTTGGGAAAATGTTTTTGCAAAATTTCGATTGTAGCATTTAATGTAAATTCTCGTTTGTCTGTTCTTACATAAATTGTACTTTTAGATTTCATCATTTTGGCACAAAGTCCAAAAACAGTGTCAAGTAAATCATAATATTCCTGCTTATTTACAAAACGCCCTTTATGTTTTTCCTTTAACGATTGATGACTTTCTGTGCCACCTAAAAGCCAAAGTCGCAACCATTGGTCTGCGTGATAATCGGTTATAGAACAATATGGCGGCGAAGTAAATAGCAAAGAATATTTTATTTTGTTTTTAATCGCCCTGTCTGCAATAGTTATCAATTCTTGCGAACTATCTCCAAAAATCACATAATTCTCATAATTGATTTGCGGCTTTCCTTTTTTATATCGCCAATCAATTTTTTTTAATATAAATTCGTAAGGGTTAATTTCAGGCGGAGTTCCCATTCCTTTTGATTTCCACCAATTTACAGAATAACTAATACCCATTGATTTTGTCATTCGCATTTGATTTGACAGTCCTTCGCCTAATTTGGCATGTAAATAGATTAGAAGAATTGACATTAAAGTAGCATCAACACTGTCATTTTTCCAATTTAGATTTTCTCTTGCACATAAAAG
>JAIRRX010000041.1 GCA_031255755.1 Prevotellaceae bacterium
CCGTAAACTGTTCCGTCTGTTACTGTCGCTGTCGTTGTATTCAAACTCTTCCAGACACCGTTTTCCGGTGAACCTGTTAAATGTATTTCCCGGCTTACACAAACAGAAGTGTCCCCGTCTATGGATACATTTAATATGTCAACAATTAAATCTGTACTTACTGATTGTGTTTGTCCGTTTAAATCCACTACATCCATTCTTATTGTATTCGTTCCCGACGCCAGTACGGTATCCCATTCAAGGTTATCTCTTGCACTTGTTTGTTCTATATCATTAATATACCATTTCAGATAACCCTGAACCGAACTGTTTGCATACTGTAACTGTGCTTTTAATGTTACTTCTCCTGAACATAATGTACTTCCCGATACGGATTGATAATGCATACCGTTAACCAAAAACATCATATTAATATTGTACATCGAAGAACCTCCGAGATAATAATATCCGTCATCATAGCTAATTCCAAGCATCAACACTGTCAAACCTTCGGAATTACTGAACGTATGTGGCAAAGTCTCATCTGCTGTCGGTATGTCATATCTGGTATAAGAATATCCCGAATTGGTATGCCATGTTGTTCCGGTCAAGCTTTTGGGTAAGTTATTCACTTTTAAACTTGTGTTGTTTTCATTACCTGCGGAAGTTATAATCAGAGCGTAATGTGAACTGTTCAAACTTTGCACAATAGTAAACGGAGCAACGGTAGTTACTGCAACAGTCTGTTCTACTGGTGGAATCCATACTTCGGCAGGTCCTCCCTTTCTGGCAGGTGGAGTTGTTTTCGGATTAGAAAGCAGGTATGAACATACTCCGACAGGCTTGTTTGAAGAAATAAAACAACCATTATTGTTCGAGATAGACAGGGTAACAAATTCGCCTCTGTTCAACGACAGAGAACCGGATGTTACCGTTCCTCCATTTGCAGTAATGACTGTGCCGTCCTGAGATGCTACTACACGAATCAACAGAGGAGATTGCGCCGGTATTCTAATATCCGGCACAAAAAAGTGCGTTCCCCACGAATTTACCGGAGGCAGTTGCTGAAAAAGAGGCTCCGTATTTGGATTGGTAGTAGAGTACGTAGGAATAGCTGCAGCTTTATGCGCTACAAAATAGGCAACCGGCTTGTCGGATGTTATATGAGCTCCCGTCATATCGGAAGAACTTGGCAAATACCATATCCAACCTTTGTTCAAACCTTGAGTGACAGTTGTGGATGCTTTGCTGTATGTAACGGTTGTATTGTTTTCAGTCGCAATAATCATCATCACATCCTGTCCGCTATTACCGGTTAATTCAGAACAATTATTATATGAAATATGATAGTAATCAGTTCCCAAAGCATCAACAGGCAAAACATTGGTAGCATCAAGCGCAAGACCGTATTTAGTACATGCATATACGGACACGGGCTGGTCGGATGTTATATGCAGGGATTTGTCTGTTGTAGTGCTTGTTGCAGACATTGAATAAAGGGCTAATTTTTCATCAGCATCCAAATCTATTGTATGAACAGTACCTGCCGGTATGGATATGGTTCTGTCTTTGAGCGGATTCGATTTAAATGTCAGGGTAACATTTGCAGCATTTGTTGTTACTATTTTTATTTGCAAAACAATACCTACCGGATTTATAATGTCATTGTTACTCGTAATATTTCTGAATTGTCCGAATGCCAGCCAAAAGTCTGTTCCTGCCGTTGTTTGCGCAGTTAATCTGTTTCCTGCAAGCATGCATAAAATAGTAATTAAATATATAATGTATTTTTTCATTGTAATTAAATTCTTCAATATATTTGGAGCGTTTAGTGTTTTCTCAAAATAAGATATGACATAACGCCATCAAATTTCCTGTTAATATTCTGTTAGTTTCACGCTTAAAATTGCTGAAAAAGTATAAATATGTAATGCTAACTATATATTGATATACACGTTAAATTTTCAGTTGTCTATATAAATTTATCAATTAAATTAAATTAAATTATTTTAATTTATATAATTTATATAACTTGTCGTTTCATTATTTATATACTTGAAAACAAACTGTTTTCATATTTATTTCTGTTTTGATATTTTCTTATTTAAACTTCAATTTCATTTAAATAAATCTTAAGTTTTTATTAACATTTCACGTTGATGTTAACATTCTGATTTGCAAGTTATAATGTAAAATGCAAACAAAAAAGTAACAAACGGCATAAAGCACGCGACCAATAATCTAATAAATTTTATAAAAATACATCTTTATTTTTATAATTCAATATTTTTGATTAAAATGATATTTGTTAATATTTTACTTTAACTGAAATAAATATTATAATACAAAAAGTGATAGTTGTTCAAAATTACGCTTATTGAGCTATTTGCTTTGCTCGAAGTCCGCCGGGCGTATCTCCAAACATTTTCCTGCAAAAATTATTCATGTGCGCAGGAGATGAAAATCCGAAATCATACGACAGTTGTGTAAATGTTTTTCTGCTGCATGTTATTTCATGGAAAAGGCGTTGTCCTTTTGCTTCACACAACCATTTGTATGCAGACATTTTGAACACTCGGCTAAACCGTTTTTTAAATCCGGATAAACTGTAATTCATTTCTTTGGCAATGCCTGTTACGCTGTGTATTCGTTCACAGATTTGATAAACCATTTTTGAAAATGCCATATCGCTTGTTAATATAGGGCTAAAAAACTCGGAAAGTTCTTCTTTGGTATAAAATTCTCCAAAATAATACAAAAGTTCTTTTTGTTTTATCTTAAAAAATTCATCGCCCTTCACGTTGTTAGACATGCACTGTCTCAGTAATTTCAAATAATTTGAAATGATTTTATTTGTTTTCAAAGACACGATATCATCGTTCTTGTTTGAATGTTTCTTTTTAACGTCAATTTCCATAAGCGATTCAAATGGAAGATCGTTACAGAAATTCAAATCAACGGTTAAAGAAACAATTATTAATTGAATATTATTTTTTACGCTTATGATGCATTTGTTTTGCGGAGGTACTAAAACAACACTTCCGGTTTCAAGTAAAACATCAAAATGTTTTGCACAGAAAAAAGCACACGATCCTTTTTGTACAAAAAACAGTCGTATTTGTGATGACTCTGGAATACTAAGTTCCCCTTTTCTTGATTTCTCAATACACTCAACATAAACATCTTTGTTGTTTAAATCAATTGTTTTCATTGCTTGCTTTTCATTTTTTTTCATAATTTTTTCCTCATTTATGTTTAATTCAAAATTCAAATTTAGTTATTTATTTTAAAAAATTTGCAAATTTATTTATTTTTTTTAAAAATAATTGTTATACCAAAAATCCATTCTTTTGTAATGTGCTGAAATAGTAACAAAATGTGAGAATGTTTATAATTATTTTTTTTGTAATCTGTGTAAAATTTCATCAAATTTATGGATATTTTTAACAGACAACCTGAATATTTAATCGGAAATTTAAATATAAACAAACCGAATATGTAAATTTCGGTGTCATTACCGATTTAAAACATTGGATAAACAAACCTTTGTTTTTTCAAATAACAATGTTTTATGCTGTCATAAAATTTATTATTTGGTATTTCAGTATGGATTTTGAAAGATAAAAATGTGTTGCTTTATACATTTCTTACAGAAAAATCTCTTCAAGAGAAGAGCAGACAAAATTGTTTTACATATCATCTAATAAATTCTGTAAACTTTCAAAAAAGTGTATTTAATCTCTTAAATGCGGTGCAAAGGTCGGGTATTTTTATGAAACAAAATAACAAAAACTGTTAAAAAAGGCTTTTTTGTATTAATTCAAATTATAAGACATTTATTTACAGATAATTAATATTTAAAATTTTTCGCATTATTTATTTATTTTTTTGTATATAGACCTCTTGAATTTAAAAATTGCAACCCTATTATATGTTCAGGTTAAAAATATTTAATCCAATATATTTAACAAAATCCGAACAGCAATGTAACTATATGATTTTTTGTTTAATTATGTGTTTTTATGTAAAAAATAGACGATTATATAATTATTCAGGTAAAAGCAAGTAAATTATTTATTAACAAATCGGTACAAATGAAAATTAATGATAAAAAATATATTTCAAGTCGGTTTGCATGAAGTTTGGATTTTTTAAGGAATAACCGATTATGTAAACAGATAATTCAAAGTGTTTTTAATAAACGGCTACACGCTCCGTTTACGGGTCAACATCCGTCAATATCGCAACCTGTTTGAACATCTGTTCTGTTTGTAAATGTGAGATGCATTGACGCAACATCCGTTTTGTTTTGTTTAATGAAGCGTTTTTATTGATTTTCAACAGAATGTTGCTTATAAATTTATTCTGAATTTTATTAATTGCAGGCTGTTCGGGACCAAGCACATAGTCGCCCAAAAATGTTCGCATGTTACAGGCAATTCTGTTTGCCGCCTGATTTAAAATATTAATATTTCCATGTTTTAGCGTAATATTTATCAGTCGGAAAAACGGAGGATAACAAAAATCTTTGCGCTCAATTATTTGTCGAGCAAATAAATTATCATAATTATTATCAATCACATTGCGTATTGTTTCGTTTTCGGGATTACAGGTTTGAATTATTACACGTCCTGTTTTTTCTCGGCGTCCCGCACGTCCTCCTGCCTGTGTCATAAGTTGAAAAGCCCGCTCGTGCGCTCTGAAATCGGAAAAATTTAACATGCTGTCGGCATTCAATATTCCTACAACGCCGACATTACCGAAATCCAAACCCTTGCTAATCATTTGCGTTCCTATTAAAATATCTATTTCTTGATTTTCAAAATCCGTAATAGTTTTAATATATGCATTTCGAGTTCGCATTGAATCGGCGTCAAATATTGCCGTGCGTGCTTTTGGAAAAATTATTTTTATTTCATCTTCGATTTTTTCGGTTCCCAGTCCTTTTTTATTCAAATTACGACTTCCGCAACTTTCACATGTACTGTATAAATTTACCGAATATCCACAGTAATGACATCGTAAATTATCAGTATTTTTGTGATATGTAAGGCTTACATTACAATTTTTGCAGTGTGGAATTTCGCCGCAGTCAGCGCATTGCAAATACGGAGCAAATCCGCGTCTGTTTTGAAACAGTATAATTTGTTCCCTGTTTTTGAGCGCGGTAAATATTGCATCAAGAAGCGGCTTTGTAAAATGTCCGTTCATCTGATTTTTCGCAAAAGCGTTCAAAATATTTGCCGTTTCGGCTTTGGGCAGCGTTACATTTCCAAAACGCTCGTTAAGTTGAACCAAACCGTATTTGCCGCGTTTTGCATTATAAAAACTTTCTATTGATGGCGTTGCGCTTCCGAGCAAAGTTTTTGCGCTGTGAATTTTTGCAAGTATAATTGCAGCATCGCGAGCATTATAAAGCGGAGCAGTATCGCGCTGTTTATATGATGTGTCGTGTTCTTCATCAACAATTATCAGTCCCAAGTTTGAAAACGGCAAAAACAGCGCCGAACGAACTCCCGTTATAACAGAATAACGCTGGCTGTACGTTTTTGTACCCGTAACATTATTGTAAACCTCAACACGCTTATTTTCGCCGTATTTTGAATGATATATGCCGACTTTGTTTCCAAAAACTTTTTGCAGACGCACAAGCAACTGTTGAGTAATGGCAATTTCGGGCAACAGAAAAAGAACCTGTTTGCCTTGCTGTAATTGCGTTTCAATCAACTTAAAATATATTTCCGTTTTTCCCGAAGATGTTACGCCATGCAGCAAAACCGTATTTTTTGTTTTAAAATTTTCATTGATTTCATCAAGAGCATTTTGTTGCGCTGCGGTTAATTTCTGCAAATCATGCGTTTCCATATCTTCTGTTTCGATACGTCCTGTTTCGATATTTTCGATTTCAAAAATTTGTTTTTCTATGCATACATTCAAAACCTGCGAACCGATTTTTGCTTCCGAAAGCAATAATGTTTTCGGTATTCTCACAGGATTTGCAAAGTCAATATTTTCAGATAACGACAAATAATAAAGCAATAGTTTTTCCTGTGATTTTGCTCGTTTCAGTAAATTTATCTTTTCGTTAATATCGTCTTCGTTTTTTATTGTTCTACTGAGTTTTACAAAAGTTGTGATTTTGGGTTTATATTTTAATTCAATATTTTCGTCAACGCAGATTATTTCTTTTTCAAGCATGGTTTTTAAAGTTGGAATTATTGTTTTTCTGTCGGATTTTTTGATTAACTGCTGTAATGTTATTCCGCGTTCTCTTTCAATTATCGAATACAGTTCGGCTTCGCGTTCGGTTATGTCAATATTACATGTTAATGATGAAAAATGCGTTTTGCTTTGTAATTTCAATCTGCTCGGTAATGCTGCATTCATTACTTCTCCAACCGTACACATGTAATATTCTGCAATCCAGTTCCAAAAATCAAGTTGCTGTCGGTTTACAGTCGGGTTTTTATCAATTAATGAAATTACAGGTTTTATGGTAAACGGTTTTGGTTGGTCTTCATATATTTTTTGCACTATTGCCGAATACATTTTGTTTTGTACATAAACCACAACGCCGCAGCCGACATTGATTTCCGCAATCAATTCATCAGGAACCGAATAAGTCAGATTTTCTGGCAATGCCAAAGGCAAAATTACATCGACATACATATTTTTTATAAATTTTATTATGTTTAATTTAATTTCAAAATTTTTTCGGCTATTTTTTCCATCAGCCATTTTGGCGTGGATGTTGCGCCGCACACGCCAACGCTTTTTGCATTTGCAAACCATGAAGAATTTAAATCATTTTCATCTTCAACCATATACGTTTCATCATTCACGTTTTTACAGGCGCTATAAAGAATTTGTCCGTTTGAACTTTGCTTTCCGCTGACAAAAATCACAATATCATGCTTTTTTGAAAATTCTTCCAAATGCGGCTTACGGCTTGATACCTGTCCGCAAACAGTATTATGAGGTTCAAAAAAGATATTTCCGTTTTTGTTTGCTTCAATCATTTTTTGTTTAATAATTTCGCTGATTTTATTAAACTCTTCGATGCTTTTTGTAGTTTGTGCAAACAATGATACAGGACGCGAAAAATCAATAAGTTTAAGATCTTTTTCTGTTTCTGCGACAATGGCATTTCCTTTGGTTTGACCAAGCAGACCGTTTACTTCCGCGTGATTTTTTTTCCCAAAAATTACTGTTTGTCCGTTTATTTGCCTGATTTTTTCGTAATTGTTTTTTATCTGTTCCTGCAATTTCAGCACAACAGGACAGGTGCAGTCAATAATCACATTCTGATTTTGCTTTGCAATATTGTATATTGACGGCGGTTCACCGTGAGCGCGAATTAAAATTTTTTTATTCTTTATTTTATGTAAAGTTTCATGGTTTATACTGCATAAGCCGAGTTTTTCCAAGCGTTTCACTTCGATGCTGTTATGAACTATTTCGCCGAGCGAATATAATTTTTCATGTGAATTTAATTCGTTTTCCGCTTTTCTTATAGCGCGAACAACACCATAACAGAAACCTGATTTATCATCTATTTCAACAGTCATCATTTGTCGGAGTTTTTATCTGCCAACAGGCAATGATAAAGGAACACGAAGCGAAAAATAAAAGGGGCAAGAAATGAAAATTTATATACATTATTCTGTACTTTCACTGATTTGCCACACGAAATGTCTGTGTGGATTATCACTTTCACCGTTTTTTGACATTATTACAAACAAACCTATAATAATAGCGAGAAGTATGCAACCAAGTATTTTAACTAATGTGGGCTTTGGGTGGATATGTCTTTTTTTGTTATACATAACATTAAATATTAAGGATTATTTTCTACGACAAAGATAAAAAAATAATTTGAAATTACAAATATTGTTTTTCAATTACGGATTGAAATATTTTTTCAAACCATTGCATTTGTTCTTCAACAGAAATATGGCTGTTATCAAGAATTACAGCATCATCTGCTTTTTTAAGCGGACTTGTATTTCGGTGAGTGTCAATATAATCGCGTTCGCAAATATTTTTTTCTATTTCTTGCAGCGTAACATTGTCGCCATTTTGCAGCAATTCGGTATAACGTCTCATCGCTCTGATTTCAGGTTTGGCAGTCATAAAAATTTTAATTTCCGCATCAGGAAAAACCACAGTTCCAATATCGCGACCATCCATCACAATTCCTTTGTTTTTTCCAATTTCCCGCTGTAATGCAACCATTTGAGTTCTTACTTCCGGAATTGCGCTTATTGCGCTTACATAACCGGAAACCTCAACATTACGAATCTTATTTTCAACGTTTTCGCCGTTTAAAAAAGTTTCGCTTTTTTCTGCATTATTATTAAAAATAAATTGAATCTTTATATCGTTCAAATTATCAATAATTTTATTAACATTTAATTCACAATTGCGGATAAGGTTATTTTCTATACAATATAAGGTTACCGCTCTGTACATGGCACCCGTGTCAACGTAGATGTAGCTTAGCTTTCGTGCAATTTGTTTTGCAAAAGAACTCTTCCCTGTTGACGAATATCCGTCAATTGCAATTATAATTTTTTTACCTTCCATAATCATGAATTTATTATAAAGCGCAAAAATAAGCAAAAGTCTCTGTAAAAAAAATTGAGAATACAAACAAAAAAAATAACTTTGCAATAAATTTCAAATCAATTATGAAAATTTTAGTAGTAGATGATGAAAGCAGTATTTGCAGAGCGTTAACAGAAATCCTTGAATATGAGGGTTATGATGTATTGACGGCTGAAACAGGCAAACAGGCTCTTTCTGTTATCAAAGAAAGTATTAACAATCTTGATTTGGTTTTTTGCGATATTAAAATGCCGGGAATGGATGGCATTGAAGTTTTGGAAAAATCACAGGAAATAAACAGCGACTTGCCTTTTGTAATGATTTCAGGACATGCCGACATCGAAACTGCTGTTGAATGTATCAAAAAAGGAGCTTACGACTTTCTCGAAAAACCTTTGGATTTGAACCGCGTACTGATAGCCGTGCGCAATGCAACCGACAAAACAACACTGCTTAAAGAAACAAAAAAACTTCGTAAAAAAATTTTCAAAACAAACGATATTATCGGAGAATCGCCGACAATCAAAAAAATAAAGGAAATGATTGACCGCGTGGCTCCAACCGAAGCCAGAGTATTGATAACAGGCTCTAATGGAACAGGAAAAGAACTTGTTGCACGTTGGCTGCATGAAAAAAGTTTGCGGGCATCGGCGCCTTTTGTTGAAGTAAATTGCGCCGCCATTCCATCCGAACTTATTGAAAGTGAACTGTTCGGACATGAAAAAGGCTCGTTCACATCAGCAATAAAACAGCATAAGGGAAAATTTGAACAGGCTGAAGGCGGAACTATTTTTCTTGACGAAATAGGCGATATGAGTTTGTCTGCTCAGGCAAAGGTTTTGCGAGTATTGCAGGAAAATAAAATTTCGCGCGTAGGCGGCGATAAATCAATAGATGTTAATGTTCGTGTATTTGCCGCTACAAATAAAAATCTGCCCGAAGAAATTGCAAAAGGAAATTTCAGGGAAGATCTTTATCATCGATTAAGCGTAATTATCATGCACGTTCCGCCGCTTGCCGAAAGAATCGAAGATATTCCGCTGCTTGCAAATCATTTTATAGATTTGATTTGCACCGAACAGAATTCGCCAAAGCCCGAAATAGAAAAAACAGCAGTTGACGAATTGCAAAAACTTCCGTGGACAGGAAATGTTCGCGAATTTCGCAATGTTATAGAGCGATTAATAATATTATGTAATAAAAAAATAACGGCAAACGATGTAAAATTATTTGCAATGCCATTAATTTAAAAAATAAAATAATGATACGGATACTTAAATCTTTAGTACTTCAAAACCGTCGGTTGATAATACCGACCGTAGGCGCTTTCATAGTTAAAGAAACCGAAGATACTCAAACACGAGTAATCTTTTCATCGTTTTTGAAATATGATGATGGTTTACTTACAAAATTATTGTGCAAACAAAAAAATATCTCCGAAGAACAGGCACAACAAATGGTTGAAAACTTTGCACATGAGATATTAAATTCAGTAGATAACGGCAATAATTTTTATATTCCGGATTTTGGTTATTTCAAAAAAAACAATCAGGGTGTAATTGATTTTGTTGTTGAAATCATAACTGATAATATTCCCGAATCAAAAATAAAGGAAGAAAAGCCCGAAGAACCGATATTTCCGCCATACGTTCCGCCTGTTATGGAAACACCTGTTTTTGATAATGCAGGACAGAATACGCCGAATAATTTTGATTTTTCAAATATTTATGTTCCGCCTGTAAGCACAACAGATACAACGCCGAAAACAAAAGAAAAAACAAGTAATGTGGGATATTGGATTTTGGCAATCGTATTGATAATAATTGCCGTAGCGCTGTTATTGTATCTTTTCAGCAAAGACTTTAAACAAACCGTAAATTCGCTGTTTAAAGGCGAATCAAAAGTTGAAATTGTACAACCTCCGACAAATTCGGGAGTTGTTGCTGATACCGCAAAAGTGCAGCAGGAAGATACTGTTGTAACAAAACAGGATGAGACGACTCAACAGACAAACTCAACTTCGACATCTACGCCAAACGGTAAATATCAGGTTATTGCAGGATGTTATCTGGAAAGAACTATTGCAGAAGATTTTGCAGACAAACTCAGAAGCAAGGGACATACGGTAAGAATACCTGACAGGCTGGCAGGAGAATGGAGTCTTGTAATTGTATATGAAAGTAATGATTTGGACGATGCAACAAGAGTAAAAGACTCTTTTGTTGCCGAAGGCTATTCTGATGCATGGGTAAGAACAAAAGCAGGTTATGCAGAAACTACAAATCGACAAACATCATCATATTCAAATACAACAAACAGAGTCAGAGGACGGTATCAGGCTATTGCAGGATGTTTTCTGGAAAGAGAAAATGCCGAAACATTTGCAAATAAATTAAGAGATAAAGGTTTCAATGTAATAATGCCCGACAATCTGATGGGTGAATGGACTATTTTGATTTTATCCGAAAGCGATGACTGGGATGAAGTTAACAAAGTTAAAGAACAATGCATAGCGGCAGGCTACGATGCTTGGATTAGAACAAGATAAATCAAAAATTATATTACATCCCGAATTTGGAACAGTAAAATTCAATAAGCGTAAAGGCTTGCGGCGTATCAATATTTCGGTAAAATCAACCGATGAGGTAAACGTTTCGTTACCATACAGCGTAAGTTATGATGAAGCAAATAAATTTGTCATAGAAAAGTCATCATGGATTAGAAAAACACAGAGAAATTTTGAGAAAATCCATCCTACATTTTTTGACAAAACAACGCTGTTTGAAACACATTCGCACAAAATCAGACTGCTGGAACATACCGAGAATTATGTGAGGCGAGTTATAACCGATGATGGTTTTTTAAATATTTATTATCCGCAAAATTCAGATATAAGTTCGCCGAAACTGCAAAATATTTTTCGTCAGTGTATTTTAGATGTTTTATTTTTTGAAGCAAAAAATTATTTGCCGCAACGGGTTAAATATTTGGCTGATAAATATAATTTCAAATACAAGCAAATGCGAATAAAAAACAATCTGAGCAATTTGGGAAGCTGCAGCTATCAAAACAACATTAATCTGAATTTACATATAATGCGGCTTCCGAATGAACTTATTGATTATGTCATTTTACACGAATTATGTCATACTGTCGAAAAAAATCACGGCGAACGATTTTGGAAACTGCTTGACAGCGTAACAGAAAACAAGGCTCGCGAACTTTCAAAACTGGCAAAAAAAATAAATACGCGAATAATATAAATCCTGTTCAAATATTATTTCTGTGTAAATTTCCAGACTCGAAAAACCGTATTATTTTAATCTTTATATTATTCAAAAAGCATTGTTTGCCTGACATAAAAAGTTTTAAAAGAAAATCAATGCAAAAACACACATGCAGATTAAAATTATGCAAAAACAGAAACCATTGCAAACACGTGATTAAAAGACTTCA
>JAIRRX010000087.1 GCA_031255755.1 Prevotellaceae bacterium
AGGATATTTTTGTGTTGATAAGGATTCAACTGCCGACAAACCTGTATTCAACCGCACGGCAACGCTTAAAGACACATGGGCAAAAATAAATAATGTAAAAATACAGCAGTAATAATTTCGGGACTGTAAATATTCTAATTATTGAAGTAAATATTCTAATTATTGAAGTAAATATTCTAATTATTGAAGTAAATATTTGAATTATTGAAGTAAATATTTGAATTATTGAAGTAAATATTTGAATTATTGAAGTAAATATTCTAATTATTGAACTCAATATTTGAGTTATTGAAGTAGATTTTTTAAAAAAATATTTTATATCTTTGCGGTCAGTTAAGACTGTTTTTAATGTATCGGGCGAGGAAAACTGAAAGTTAAAAGCGGTCTTTCTTTATTTTATCGACCTGTTGATTGCGTGCAGCCTGTACACTTCGGTTGCTTCGCTGACGCTCGCAATGACGGCTTGCTTTATAAATGCCATATTCCCAAAGGTCTAATATTTTGATTTCACTGTCATTAAATTTAAACTGTTACAAAATTTTCAAATTT
Organism: Prevotellaceae bacterium; assembly: GCA_031255755.1. Lineage (GTDB taxonomy): Bacteria > Bacteroidota > Bacteroidia > Bacteroidales > UBA932 > JAIRKV01. The sequence continues at coordinate 550 of JAIRRX010000087.1, forward strand.
GTAAACAGTATGTTTGTTTTTTGTATATTTGCGCATTGTTAGCAGATTTTTTAAGATGCAGGCAACGATTATTAACCATTTTACGCTATTTATAAACCGAATATATTTATTATGTCAAAATTAAAAATAGGAAAATATAAAGAAGCAGACAGCATGAGCAACCTGATATGTCAAAATTATCCTGCTTTGCTTGTGCTTAGCAGATTTGAAATGAAACTCGGATTTAAGGACAAAAGCATAGGCGAGGTCTGTAATGAAAATAATGTTGATACAAAAACTTTTCTTGCAATAATAAATCTTTTACTCTGCGATGATATAAATCACGACTGTTCAAACTACGACCTGTTTGCGCCTTCGCTGATTTTATATCTTCACAATTCGCATGATTATTTTGTAAATTACCGTTTGCCGGATATAAGAGAAAAATTGAAAAATGCGCTTACGCAGGAATTAAAAGATTTGAATAAAGCCGTGCTTTATTATTTTGATGAATATGTTTCGGAAGTGCGTAAGCACATGTCATACGAGGAAGAAATAGTTTTTCCTTATGTGCGGTCTCTAATCGAAGGTAAGAAAAAAATAAAGTATAACATTGGAATATTTATCAAACAGCACAATCAGATAGAAATCAAACTTACCGAATTTAAAAATATAATGATTAAATATTACGAAACCGAAAGTACTAATGAAATTAATAATGTGCTTTTTGATATTTTTAACTGCGAAAGTGATTTGGCTGTGCATAATGCCGTTGAAAACAAACTGTTTGTGCCTGCAATTATCGAAATGGAACTTAAAAAATCCGGCAAAAAACCATGAATGTGCATCTTAACATAATCATTGCCGAGCCGTCTGTTATTGTAAGAACAGGCATTGTGTCCGTGTTGCAGCAATTAAACATTAGCAATGCAAAAATATCCGAAATCGAAGATGCAGAACAGTTACGTAACATACTCGGCAGACAAAAATATGATATATTAATCATAAATCCGATAATATCAGGATTTTTTTCACTGCAACAAATAAAAAAAGAATCCATAAATAACGAAATGAAATACATCGCATTGCAAAATTCGCTGATTGATAATTTCGTTTTGAAAAATTATGATGAAGTTATATCGCTGTACGATTCGGTCGAACATATTAAGGAAAAAATAAATAACTTAATAACAGTATCCGAACAGGCAGTAAGTAATGAATCACTTACTACGCGCGAAAAGGAAATAATAGTATGCGTTATAAAAGGCATGACAAACAAACAAATTGCCAACGAATTATGCGTATCAATGCATACGGTTATCTCTCATCGCAGAAATATAACAACAAAACTGCAAATTCACAGTACCGCAGGTTTAACAATTTTTGCGATAGTAAATAAACTTGTCGAACTTGATGAAATCAAAAACAGTCAACAACGATAATTATTTATAATATTTACATTTGCAAATCGTTTTTAATCTTATAGAAATGAAATTGAAAATAAAACATGTCATATTAATATTGCTTCCGGTTGCATTACATTCGCAGATATTTGCACAGGAACTAATGCCAACGCTTCACGCTCTCACAATAGCGCCGGATGCGCGTTCGGCAGCAATGGGCGATGCAGGAGTGGCAACATCTGCCGATATAAATTCTCAAAACTGGAACGCAGCAAAATATATTTTTATGCAACAGCACGGCGGCGTTTCACTGTCTTATACTCCGTGGCTGAAAGCGGCAACAAACGACATTTACATAACATATCTGTCTGGATTTTACAAATACAACAACAACGAATCAGTCAGCGCATCGTTAAGATTTTTCTCGCTTGGCAATATTGACTTTTATACTGATAATTACGAATTTTTGCAATCTGCACGCCCTAACGAGTTTGCGTTAGATGTTTCATATTCGCGAAGACTTGGGAAAAACGCATCGGGAGCAATAACTTTCAGATACATAAATTCAACAAAAATAAGCATTCAGAGTGCATATCCAGTAGTAGAACATACTTCAAACGTTGCAGCTGATGTTGCTTTCTTTTATCAAAAACCTGTTGATTTTTCATTTGCTCCAAAATCGGAATGGGCTTTTGGCGCAACGGTTTCCAATATTGGAACAAAAGTAAATGTTTCAGACAGTACGAGTTATTTTTTACCAATGACCATTAAATTAGGAACTCGTGTAACATTCAATCTGGATAATAATAATTTTCTGTCGCCGATGATAGAATTTCAAAAATCGCTCGTACCGAGTGATTACAAATATCTTAATTCATCGGTGTTGTCGGCTGCCGCACACGGTATTATCAGCGATTTGTCAAGAATAACATGGATACTTGGAGTTGAATATTCTTATAAACATCAAGTCTGTATTCGTGCAGGTTATCATCACGAATCAAAAAGAACAAACAGCAATTCATATTGTACTTTCGGCGCAGGAATAAAGTATAAAAATATGGATTTTGCCGCATCTTATCTGTTTGTAACAGGCAACCGCAGCACGCTTCTTGACAATACATACCGACTTTCGATTGCCATCACTTTCGGCGAAAACAGAAATGACAGGTATGAATACAATTTATAAATTTTCAAAACAACAAATGGAGTTTTGAATATTTTTTTCGATAAGGCTGTTTTGTTTGGATTAATATTTATATGTAACAATACAAATTATTTTTCATTAATCAGTTCAAGCCTCAGCATGTTCAATGCTATTGCCGAAGCTCGTGAAATATTTACATTACGCAGTTTTGCCAACACATGTTTTTGTGCAATAACTTTTTGAGGAGTTGCAACAGCAATCCAAACAGTACCAACAGGTTTTTCAATGCTTCCTCCATCTGGTCCTGCAATTCCAGAAGTTGCAATTGCGTATTCGGCATTAAGTGCAATACGTGCGCCTTGAGCCATTTGACAAACAACCTGTTCGCTCACTGCGCCGTATTTTTTAATATCCGAAGCGTTTACTCCAAGAGTTTTTATTTTCACATCATTTGAATATGCAACAACAGAACCTGTGAAATATTTTGAAGAACCTGCATTTGCTGTAATCATGCCTGCAATATGTCCGCCTGTGCAAGATTCGGCTGTTGCGAGCATTGCTTGTTTTTGCTGTAAAAGTTTTCCTGCGGCAATGGCAAGATTGTCATCATTTTCACCATAAACCGCACTTTTCAGGATTTTTCTTAACATGTCAAAATTCTCATCAATTTCCTTGATAAGCGAATTTCTATCATTGATTTCGTATGCCGAAAGGCGAAGCCTCACGCCCGACTCCGGATTTGGAAGATATGCCAAGTGCAAATGTTTTGGCAGATTTGTTTCCCATTCTTTTATTCGTTCTGCAAGAACCGATTCCGGAATTCCATACGTAAGCAGTGTTTTGTGATAAACTGTTTGTAATTTAAAATGATTGCCAAGCATTGGAATAACATCATTCATAATTGCTTTCATTTCAAACGGAACGCCCGGCATCGCTATCAGTATTTTTCCGTTGCGCTCAAACCACATTGCAGGCGCAGTGCCGTTTCTGTTCAATATCGGAATACAACAGTCCGGTAATTCCGCCTGTTTGCGGTTGGTTTCATTCATTGGAATATCAATACGCTGCATCAGACTTTTGATTATTTCAAGAGAAGGTTCGTGAGTTTTCATACTGTGCGCTCCGAAATATTCAGCCAAAACCTGTTTGGTAATATCATCGCTTGTAGGTCCCAAACCGCCGGTTATTATTATTATGTCGGATGTTGTAAATGCTCTGTCGATATTTTCAATTATATGTTTACGATTGTCGGATATTGACGTTTTTTGATAAACGCTTATGCCTGCCAGATTAAGTTGTTGAGCAATATAAGTACTGTTTGTATCAACAATTTGACCGATTAATATTTCATCTCCAATAGTTATAATTTCTGCATTCATTTATGAAAGTTTTATGTCTGCAAATGTACGTTTAAATTTCAAAATAAACTTGCAGATTAAGATAATTGCAATGACTGTTTTTTATATCTGAAATTTTTAAACAATTCAATATCAAGGAAAATTTTCAGGATTTCTTTTGTCGCTTCGGAAACCATCCTTTTTGCACACGTTTTTCCTGCATGATTGTTTCGCCTATGCCCCACAATGACACAAAACCGAATATCCCTGAAATCGAAGATATTACAATATCATTAAAAATCAATGAAAGAACTATTCCCGCAATTCCGGTAAATAAAAAAAATATCCAGAATTTTTTGGTGAAATAATATTCTCCTTTGATGCACGCCCAATGCGATACGTAAATTATAACGAATAATGAAAAACCTGTTATTATGCCTGAGACTTCCATTTATGTGATTTTATATCCGTATTTCGTTCTATTCTTCGTTTTTCCTGCCTGTCAACTTCAAACACCGACCATAAACATGCAAATCCGAAACAGCCCAAATATATTGACAGTAATACATTTGTAAAAAGCGACATCACTGTTGATATTAAGAATATCAAGCCGAAAATAGGTTTCAACTTTTTTTTGCCCAAATAATATTCTGCCTTTACAACCAAAGGATGAAACAGACCTATTAATAAAAATACGGACGCTCCAACTATTAAGCCCGAAATATACATTTTTTATTTTTTTGCTGCAAATGTACATGAAATTTCCAAATTATTCTCAAAATATGCTAAAAATAAAATATTTTATAATTAAAAGCCACAAATAATAAAAAACGAATAAATCATTAAATGATGTTTTTGATTTTATTTTTGTCATAAATTCCTAATATTATAGTTAATTTATATGAAATAGTATTAAAAAACGACTTAATGTATTTTGTTAAAAAAAACGTAAAAAAAGATTAATGTTAAGTAAATATTATGTTTTAAGACACGTGAAAAATACTTTTTTATAATTTAATTATTTTTATGTATAACAAATATCGAAAATTTTATATACTTTTGTTAAATGAAAGAAAATATAATATAAACATTATTCACTGATAACTGAAAAAATAATTATTATGGGACAATTACAAAACGTAGATGAACACTTGAATTGTTATGTGTACGATAACAACAAAGACCCTATTATTCAAGTCTTTGATTTGAAAAAGGATGAAATATTTCTGACAATAGGAAATTATAATCAAATCATCTTTCTTCTGAAAGGACAGATTGTATATTCGTATGGGGAATATGTGAACAATGATTTTGAAGAAAATACATTTCTGTTATTTCCACATGGATTCAAATGTGCGATGAAGATTAAGGAAGATTCAAGAATAATTGTTGTTAATCTGTTGAAAATTAACTTCTGCAACCATTTTTCACTTGAAATGCTATATAAACTTAACGGTAAAATAAAACTGGATTCATCCCATTTTGCATTACAGACGCATGAGATAATTAATGAATTTCTTAATAATCTTATTAAAACCGTTAACGATGGATTAAAATGCGCATATCTTCATGAGTTGAAACAAAAGGAATTGCTTTATTATTTGAGAGCGTATTATTCTAAAAAAGATTTATTTTCATTTTTTGCGCCTATACTTAGCGATGATATTGTTTTTTCCGAACTAATTCATAAAAATATTGATAAAATAAAAACCATATCCGAACTGGCAGATATAGTAAATTACAGCGTATCAGGATTTAAGAAAAGGTTTGTAAAGATATTCGGAGTATCTCCTTATCACTGGATAATTAAGGAAAAAGCAAAAAAAATATATTACGAAATAAATTGCACTCAAAAATCATTTAAGGAGATATCCATAGAATTTAATTTTTCCTCATCAGCGCATTTCGACAAGTTTTGTAAAAAAGAATTTGGAATGTCGCCCGGCACGATACGCAACAGTACTAAACTTAATTCAGTAATTAATTTTTAAGTTTTAATCAGGCGCTATTTGAGAAATAAAATTTATTGCAGAAACAGAAATATTCTGTTATTGCGAATGTAACGAAGCAATCCAGATATTTATTGTTAATACTGGATTAGCTAACGCCGAACTCCGCTGCGCTTCGGTTGCTTCACCGTTTCACGGTTCGCAATAACGGCTTTCTGGATTGGCTAACGCCGAAAACTAGATTGCTTCGCTGACGCTCGCAATGACGATACTAAAACGAAAAACCAAGGTTTTCGGGGAACCGATAAATATCTTTCTAAAATCTGTAATAAATCATACATAAACAATAAGAAAGACAAATACGGCAAACATAAATAGAATGAATTCCATTCGTTGATTGTAAGGTTTTTATATCGACGTATGTTTATTGTTTATGCTTATTTGCTTTTGTGCATTTGCTCGAATATGTGCAATTACTGCAAACGCTGTTTTTATCTTTGTTTTTGTATATTTTATAAACTTTGAAAATAACATAACCAAAGGCTACGGCACATATTAATATTACTATAATCCATTGTAAAATCATAATCTAAATAATTAATAATCCGATACGGTAAACGGCAAACGATACCGTCCATGCAAGCACAAGGGTATAACAAATTGCCAGTATCGCCCATTTCCAGCTTCCGCTTTCATGGCGTATGGCTGTTATTGTGGCTATACAGGGAAAATATAACAGCACAAAAATCATCAAACTTAATGCCGTAAGTGCGGTATGACTTCGGTCGCGTTTCAAGTCGTTTTGCATTATTTCAGGCAATTTATCTTCGGAAACGCTTGGATATAAAACACCCAGCGTACTTATCACTACCTCTTTTGCAGGTAATCCCGACACAATGGCAACGCCTATTTTCCAGTTAAATCCGAGCGGTTTGATTACAGGTTCTATAAATTTACCGCAACGACCAATGTATGAATATTCCTGCTGTTCTTTTTTCTTTTCGTGCTGGTAAAAAGCCGCCTGATGGGTCTGTTGTATCGTAAGGGTTAGAATATCTCTAAAATTGGTTTGTTTTACAATTTCCTTATTATAATTTTCATAAACTTGTTTTGTCAATGTATCGTAATCCTGTTTATACTGTACGTTTCGCGGAAAATATCCGAGAACCCATACAATAACGGCAGCGGCAAATATTATTGTTCCCATTTTCCGCAAATACTGTTTGGCTTTTTCCCACATGTGTACTAATATTGATTTTCTGGTAGGCATGCGATAAGGAGGGAGTTCCATCACAAAAGGAGTTTCTTCCTTTGTAAAAATAAATAATTTGAAAATCTTTGCCATTCCGATAGCAATACATGCTCCCAAAGCATAAATCAAAAACAGAATAAGAACTTTATTGTCGGCAAAAAAAGCGCCTATAAACAGTAAATGTACCGGAAAACGCGCACTGCACGAAATAAACGGATTTATAAGAATCGTAATCATGCGACTGTTGCGGTTTTCTATTGTTCGCGCCGACATTATTGCAGGAACATTACATCCTAAACCCATTATGAGCGGAATAAACGATTTTCCGTTCAGTCCTGCTTTACGTAAAGGTTTGTCCATTATAAAAGCAGCACGAGCCATATATCCCGAATCTTCCATAAAGGAAATAAAAAGATAAAGAATAAGAATATACGGTAAAAATACTATGACTTGCCCCATTCCGCCGATAATACCATCAAGAATCAAATCTTTGGCAGGTCCATCGTTTAGAATGTTACCTGTCAAATTTTTTAACATTTCTACTCCCGATTCAATCCAGTCTTTGGGATAGCCTCCAACAATGAATGTTGCGGAAAGCATTACCAATATAAAAAGAATAAAAACAGGAAATCCCCATATTTTGTGAGTAACTATTGAATCAATAAATTTGGTTATTGCTGTTGTTTCTCTGTTGTTTTCTTTTAATGTTTCGCGCAAAGCGCCTGCAACAAATCCGTATTTGGCGTTTGTTATTGCGGTTTCGGCATCTTCGCCGAGCAGTATTTTTACACGTTCGCTTTCTTTGTCCCGTATTTCAAAGATTGTATCGGCATTACTTAGCTTATTGATTGCGGCTTCGGTTTCGCGGTCGTTTTCAAGAAGTTTGATTGATAAAAATCGAGTAGAATAATGCTTGCGTATATCTGCATTCTTCAATATTTCTTCTTTTATTTTTGCTATTGAGTTTTCAATTTCCTTACCATGATTGATATGTATATGTTTAGCCGTTTTGTGTATTGGCATGTTTTCTTCATCAACAGGCGATGTAAAATCAACCGAAACATATTCTTCATACACTTTTGCAACAACATCAAAAAGTTCCTTTATTCCTTTACCTGTGCGTGCAACGGTAGGTACTATCGGGATTCCTGTCATTTTAGACAGCGCCACATAATCAAGCGAATTGCCTTTTTCCAAAAATTCATCATACATGTTTAATGCAATCACTACGCGCAAATTCATATCTATTAATTGAGTAGTGAGATATAAATTTCGTTCGAGATTTGAAGCATCGACTACGTTTACAATAACATCTGCCTTTTTGTCGGCTATATGTTTTCTTACAAAAACTTCTTCGGGCGTATATGCCGTAAGAGAATAAGTGCCGGGCAAATCAACAATTTTGAAATGATAATCGCCCTGTTCAAATGTGCTTGCTTTTGCTTCAACGGTAACTCCGCTGTAATTTCCTACGTGTTCATGTTTATTGGCTGCAATGTTAAACAGTGATGATTTGCCGCTGTTAGGATTTCCAACAAGTGCAACAGTTATCGTACCGTGAGTTTTTCTTGAAATTTCATGGCTTTCGTTTTCGGTAATTACACCGTGAAAATCATCCTGTACTGGTTTTTCGCTTTCGCTCGGTATGCGCACAACTTCAATCAGAGCAGCTTCACTGCGGCGCAAGGACACTTCATAACTCATAACTTTGTATTTCACAGGGTCTTTAAATGGCGCATTCAGTACAACTTCAACTTCCTGCCCGCGCACAAAACCCATTTCGGCAATTCGATTACAAAAAGCATCATGACGGTTGCGTTGCCCGAACAGACTGCGCTTACGACTTGGTTCCTCATTTCCGTGTTGACGTGTCCTTGTACTGCGCCGTACAATTTTCACTACTACACATTTTTCGCCTGTCTGTAATTCCGATAGTCTCATTTCAAATTGAATTTATGCGCAAAGATAATATTTATTTGTTGATTATTTAGAATGATTATAAATAATTTCAACAAAAAACAGTTTTAAGCAAAGTACTTTCTGCACATGTTTCACCAATATTCGCAGAACATAACAGTATAACACCAGCCCGATGATTATTAGATTTATGCGGGAAATAATTTATAATGCAGTACGTCATTGCGAGCATCAGCGAAGCAATCCAGTTTTCGGCGTTAGCCAATCCAGACTTTGTACGTCATTGCGAACTGCGAGCAAAGCGAAGCAGGAAGCAATCCA
>JAIRRX010000126.1 GCA_031255755.1 Prevotellaceae bacterium
GTTCAAAAAAGAAATGTTCTTCGCCGAAAGCAGGCTTCAGTTGATTGAACCATGTTGCTTTCGGATTGTATTCGGCAAAAAAAGGAATATCAATCCATTTTGGATTTCGACCTTGCAGAAAACGAAGAACAAAAACCTTCTCGCCTTTTATTTCCTGAATGCCTAAAATCTGTATTTTACCTGCCATGTCGCTCATGCTTGGACCTCGTACCGTGCGACAAATCCCACTAACATGACGATACGCTTTTCTGTATATTTCCCAGCATTTTTCCAGAGGCAGTTCAAAATAATGTTTAGCGCCTGTATCGCGCGGAACAAACATGTAGTATGGAATACATCCCAAATCAACCTGTTTGCGCCAAAGTTGAGACCACAGTTCGGATTTGTCATTAATATGATTCAATAATGGAGATTGCGTTCTTATTTGAGCGCCTGTATTTCTGATACGTATAATAGCCTGCCGAACAGCATCTGTTGATAATTCCACAGGATGATTAAAATGCGCCTGAATCGAAAGATTTTTTCCCGATGCATTTATTTCTTCAAACAGTCTCATAATGTCATCGCTGTCGCTGTCGTTGATATAGCGATAAGGATAATAACTTAGCGATTTTGTTCCTATGCGTATGGTACGGATATGATTAAATTCTTTTTGAAACAAAGGTTTGATATATGCTGACAGTATTTCAGCCGACATTACCATTGGGTCGCCGCCGGTGAACAGTATATCGGTTATTTCCTTGTGCGCTTTGAGGTATTTCAGCAGCAGGTCGGTTTCTTTCATTGCAAATTTTAATTCGTTCATTCCTGAAAATTGAGGCCAGCGAAAACAAAACGTGCAATACGCATGACATGTTTGTCCCTGACTTGGAAAAAACAGAATTGTTTCAGGATATTTATGCTGAATTCCTTTAAGTTTTATTTCGCCGAGATATGGTACATTGTGTTCCTGTCCGGCAGGATTTGGATTAAGCGCAAGGCGTATTCGCTTAATAACATCGTCAATTACATTTTTATCCGCATTTTCATCCAAAAGCCTTTTAACAATATCATAATGCCGTTTTCTTAACATTCCGCGACGTGGAAAGTTGAGAGTAAATATCGAGTCGGTATTTACGTCGTCCCAGTTAATAAGTTCATTTATTACATAGTTGTTTGTTTTGAACGGTAAAACAAGTCCAACAATTTCTATATCTCTGATAAGCTCATCAGGGATAAGCGATATTTGAGGAATATTTTTAAAATTGTGTAGCGAATATGATTTTATACCTTTTTCCATACTAATTTTAATATTAACGGTTAATAATTTGCGGTAAAGATATAAAAAAATATCAAAAAACAAAAAAAACATGCAAAATTTTATTATTACATGTTAAAAAATCCGTTCAAAAGTAAATTTAATACTTTTATCTTAATGTTTATTTATAATGAAAAAAATTAAGCCAACAAAATATATCACATCTATTTTACTCTGTTGAGTATCCATTCCGAAATTTCATTCATTACGTCAGGCGCAAATGTCTGTTTTATTGTTGCATATTCCATAGGCGAGCCTGTATTACATTCCTGAAAAAGATGATTCAATCCTTCAAATTCCTTTACAGTAAAATCTTTATTTCCTCCTTTTTCGAGCGCCGTTTTTATTGCATCCAAATTTACTTTTGACGGAACCTGTAAATCTTTGCTTCCATTAATAGCCAGCACGGGACATTGTACTTTTTCCAATGCTATTGCAGGATTATAACGCAAAAAATATACTATCCAAGGATTATTTATTTCTCTTATAATTTTAGAACTTATTTCTTCGTCTGTTTGGTTGCCTTTCAGTGCAGGCGCAATGTTAGACAGATATTGACTGATATATTCGGTCGCTTTTTCTTCGCGCTGCTTACTGTCATCGACCGTGCATACAAGGTCATACAGTTGGCTGTTCAGCAGCGATGACTGTTTTGCCGTACTGTCCGGTATTCCGCTTGCTTTTGCAAGAAGTGATGTTTGCATCAGCAATAAATCTTTGCCTTGAATGCCCGAACCTGCAAGCATTATAATAAATGCAATATCATCTGATTTTGCTGCAAGCATCGGCGCAATTATTCCACCTTCGCTGTGTCCGATTAATCCGATTTTTGTTTTATCAATTTCGTTTCGTGATAAAAGGTAATTTACCGCTGCTTCAACATCGTCGGCAAAATTTTCGGTAGTTACATTCGGATTGTATCCTTCTGATTCTCCAAATCCTCTGTCGTCAAAGCGCAATACGGCAATGCCGCTACGTGTAAGATGGTCGGCTAAAACAAGAAATGGTTTATGACCATATATTTCTTCGTTTCTATTTTGAGAGCCGCTTCCGGAAATCAATACTACCGCAGCAAAAGTACCTTCGCGCGAAGGCATTGTAAGAGTTCCGGCAAGTTTGAAATTTTCTTTTTCGTTTGTAAATATTACATCTTCCGAATAATATGTTTCAGGTTGTATTTCTTTTTCCTGATAGCCGAATTCGAGTTCGGTCTGTTCTCTTTTTGTGTTTTGACAGGCAAATAAACTTACTGACAACAAAACAAATAATATTTTTTTCATATCATAATACTAATTAAAAAATCCGAATACAAAATTAATATTATTTTTGGTATGCTTCATATATTGAAATAATTATTTATACTTCGGATTATAAAGAACATTGTATATCGGTAAATTAAACGGAAAGTCATTTATTAATGCTGTTGTTGCCGTCGTTGCGAGGCGCAAAGCGGTGAAGCAATCTAGTAAATAATAATTAAGTGTTATTGATTGGATAAGTCAAAGTCAAGAAACTGGTTTGCTTCGTCGTTACACTCCTCACAATGACGGGCTGTTGTTCTCATTTCAAATATTTACTTCAATAATTCAAATATTTACTTCAATAATTAGAATATTTACTTCAATAACTCGGGCATTTCGGGCATTTCAAGTATCGCGTATTTTGCCGCATTTATACTGAAATTATTACTGCTGTATTTTTACATTATTTATTTTTGCCCATGTGTCTTTAAGCGTTGCCGTGCGGTTGAATACAGGTTTGTCGGCAGTTGAATCCTTATCAACACAAAAATATCCT
>JAIRRX010000127.1 GCA_031255755.1 Prevotellaceae bacterium
AAAAAGACGATGATACAGCCTCAAAGTAATAGCGCATTTGAAAAGTACAGCCCGTCATTGCGTGGCGTAACGCCTCGCAAGACGGGCTGCATTTATAAATGATTTTCGAAGAAATCTAAATATTGTTTTATATAGATTATTTGTCAAAATGTTAAAATTCAAGAGAGAATATGCTTATCTAATACTATTAAATATTAATGATTCAATACTCAATATCATTAGTTTATATGAATTGCAGGATTATTTGCTGTTGATAAACATTTTCAGTTCGGCATACAGATTTTGGGTTGGTAAGCCCATGACATTAAAATACGAGCCTTCAATTTTTAACAGACCGACAAATCCAATCCATTCCTGAATACCGTAAGATCCAGCCTTGTCGTAAGGTTGATATGTATCGATATAAAAATTTATTTCGTCATCGGTAAAATTTTTAAACCGCACTGTGGATATTACCGAAAAACTTCGAGTTTTTGCAGTTGAACGCATATAAACGCCGCTAATAACTTCATGCGTATTATTTGACAGGATTTTGAGCATATTGAAGGCATCGTTTCTGTCTTTTGGCTTTCCAAACACCTCGCCATTACACAGAACTATTGTGTCAACAGTTATAAGAATATCGTTGTCGTTGAGTTTTTGGGAATATGCGTCCGACTTTTTTTGCGCAACATATATCGGAATCTCATTTTTATTTAATCCTTTGGGATACGATTCATCGGTATTTGATAATTTAGTTTGAATAAAGTTCAGCCCCAGCCCGCGCATCAGTTCTGCTCTGCGAGGCGACTGTGATGCAAGAATTATGTTATATTTTTTCAAGGTGTTGATGAGCATTATTTTTAATGTATTATTCGCTTTTTGTTTTATTTGCGTATGTATTCCATTTTCCCTGCACTTTCATCACCTGCTCAATAACATCTCTTACGCAGCCTTTACCTCCGTCAAAGTTTGATATATAACTTGCAGCATTTTTCACTTCCGGAACAGCATCCGCCGGACAGCATGCTATTCCGCACGTATTCATTACTTCAATATCCGGAATATCATCACCCATAAATAAAACTTCGGCGGCATTGATATTATGACGCATACAGAAAGTTTTGAAGTCTTCTATTTTGTTTTCAGACAATAAAAAAATGTCCGTTACGCCCAAATCCTTAAACCTATGCTTTATTGATGCCGCCACGCCTCCTGTAATAATTGCCACATAATAACCCTGCAACACCGCCTGACGCACGGCATAACCATCTTTTGCATTATACACTCTCAGAAAATATCCATCGTTGTCAACAAGTAGCGAGCCGTCTGTAAATACGCCATCTACATCAAAGGCAAATGCTTTTATTCCGTGTAAATTGATTTTATAATTAGACATACTTTATTTTTTTATGTTTATGATTTGCCAAAGATAATACAAATATCTCATACTTACTGATTTTTTACGTTTTTTATCTGCAATTCATAGCGAAACAGTTCGCAATGACGAAAAACCCCATCATCTATAAATACTGTTTCAAAGAGGCAGTATAGTGTTTTTCAAGGAAATCATAAAAAAATTTTTAAACTCAGACTTTTTTTCATTCTGGTGTAAAAAACTCATTATTTGCTACATTGAGAACAAAATACAATTAATAAAATGTGAAATTATGATAAAAACATTGATTTTGATTGTTTCTATTTAGAAAATGGTATTATTTTTGTAATTCAATAATATGAACATAATGTTTATGGAAAAAATAACAACAGTTCGACTGTTAACGGTAATCAGCATACGGTTTGCATTTTCTCGGGAAAACCTGCAAACAGTTAAATCAGGTTTAATTATGAAAGATGTAAAAATAAACGACGTTTTGTATGAAAAAAATTGAATATAAGCCAAATAATTCCGAATTGTTTTGTCCAAAACCAAATTAATTTATTAAAAACAACAAATTATGAAACGAACAATAAGTCTTATATTATGTGCAATCTGTACAACAGTCATACTGGCGCAGACTGCCGAAATTGTGGAAATACAATTGTTATCGCCGCCAGAAAATACAGTGAATTTTGGCGAAAGCGATAAAAATGCCGCTATTGTGGCAATTCACTATTACGAAAACGAAAAAAACCAACAATCGGAAATATTTACTCTTGACAGCATCCTTGTGAATGTCGTTGCTAACGGAATAAAGGAAACTCTCACAGAATCGCCGATATTTGAATATACCGATATTCCCGTTTTCAATATTTACAGCGATACAGCAATGATAGACGAAGATGTGTCCAAATCCGAACTTGATATAATTTCGGAACAGACAGGTGCAAAAATCGTTATTGCAGTTGAATTTATTGATATTAGCGCACAGTACATTTTTGAAAAATCAAAACAGCGTCCGCTGGTAACAAATATAGATTTTGTGGTAAAAATAAATGCCTACGATGTAAATACAGGAGATAAGGTCGCAAAATATATGGGAAAAGATAATGTTATGATTCCGGCCTCATACGATGATAATGGAAATTATACGCCTGCGCCGCGAATAGAAGATGCACGGCGAATTACAGCAGAAATGATAGGTCGCGATTTTGCAAAGCGTATAGCTCCGACATGGGAAACGGCAGAACGGCTTGTATTTTATGATGCGTATTACGATAAACGAAACAGCAAACTGAATACGGCTTATAATGCGGCAATAAAAGAAAATAATTGGGTAAATGCACTTAAATATTGGACGGATGCGATTGAAGAAAGCAGCACAAAATCAAAACAGGCGCAAATAATGTACAATATCGCCGTGTCGTGTGAAATGCTCGAAAATTTTGACCTTGCAATCAAATGGCTTGAAAAAGCAAAAGCGCTGCGTACCAGAATAGGAGACAATATAGACGACTATGTCAACATTCTGAAACAGCGAATAGCAGATAAGAAAATATTAGATGAATTTTTCAACTGACAATTATTGAATTCACAAATTTTATAAACTTTTAACCGACAATGTCCGTCTCTGTTAATAATATAAGTAAATTCTACGGCAAACAACAGGTTTTGAATAATATCTGTTTTGAAGCGCAAAAAGGCGAAATTTTGGGATTTCTTGGTCCGAACGGAGCAGGCAAATC
This sequence comes from Prevotellaceae bacterium, assembly GCA_031255755.1. GTDB lineage: Bacteria > Bacteroidota > Bacteroidia > Bacteroidales > UBA932 > JAIRKV01. The sequence goes on from JAIRRX010000127.1 coordinate 3,106, forward strand.
AACAACAATGAAAATAATCACAGGTTTCATTTCTGCCACAAACGGACATGTGAAAATAAACGGTATTGACGTAGAAAAAAACACTCAGGCAACAAGCAAAATGACAGGATACCTTCCTGAAAGCAATCCTCTTTATTATGATTTGTATGTGCGGGAATATCTCAACATGTCGGGGCGTATTTACGGAATAAAACGAAAATTGAAAACCAGAATAGATGAAGTTTTACACCTTACAGGATTACTTCCCGAAGCGCACAAAAAAGCAGGTCAGTTGTCGAAAGGTTTTCGTCAACGGCTTGGACTGGCGCAGGCTATACTGCATAATCCTGATATTTTGATTTTGGACGAACCGACAACAGGACTGGACCCAAATCAAATTGTAGAAATACGAAATCTGATACGAAATATAGGCAAAGAAAAAACAATAATATTTTCAACTCATATAATGCAGGAAGTTGAAGCCGTTTGCGACAGAGCCATCATTATAAATAAAGGAAAAATTGTTGCCGACAAATCGGTCGAATCATTAAAATCAACATCATTTAATCCTTTACAGCGTGTCGAAGTCGAATTTTTACAAAGTCAAAACATAGACAAAATCAAAAGAATAACATTCGGCAAAATCATATCGGAATATAATTCGCGACATTTTTTAATTGAAAGCGCCGTTGATGATGATATAAGAATAAAAATATTTAACTTTGCAAAAGATAATAATCTTACAATTGTAACTTTACACGAAAAAGAACAGCATTTGGAAGAAATTTTTAGAATAATAACAAATTAAAATTATGGAAGAATTAAAAACAACAAACAGCAAAACGACAACCACACTCAAAGTAATAACAGGCATTTTATGCATAGCCGTGATTGTTTTGGGAGCATTGCTTTATTTAGAGTCAAAAAGCAAAAAAGAAACAGTGGTTGTATTAACAAACGACAAGGAAAATCTTATTTCCGAACTGAACGGACTTAAACAGGAATATGCAACTTTGCAAACTAACAATGATTCTATAAATCAAGCATTATTGCAGGAACAGGAAAAAATTGAACTGCTGCTGGAAAAAGTCAAAAAAACCGAAGCGGGAAATTTGCAAAAAATACGCGCATACGAAAAAGAACTTGGAACATTACGAGCTATAATGCAAAATTATATAGTTCAAATTGACTCGCTGAATACTATTAATCAGCAACTTATTTCCGAAAATATTCAAATAAAAGAACATGTTCAGGAAATAACGCGCAGACATGACGAAGTAACGCAACGAGCCGAAGAGCTTACAACAAAAGTGCAGGAAGGTTCAATTATAAAATCTCGCGGAATGTCCGTTCAGGGAATCACAAAAAAGGATAAAACTACAGACCGAGCAAGCAGAACAAGCCATATAAAAACATGTATTACGCTTGTCGAAAATTCTATTGCACAGCGCGGAATGAAAACAGTTTATATTCGAGTAAAAGATCCGGACGGTATTATATTAACAACAAACGAAAATAATCTTTTTGATGTTGATGAAGAACAGATAATATTTTCGGCAGCCCGCGATATTGATTATCAGGGAACAGAAATAGAACTGTGCATTTATTACACCTTTGGCGATGTAAAAGTTGCAAAAGGCGTTTATGAAGTTACAGCCTACATGGGTGGTAAATTAATCGGCACATCTCAGGTTAGGCTTAAATAATTTTTAATTGTTTATATCAAGGATCGCCGATAGTTTTATAAACTATCGGCGATATTATTTTTTGGGTTTACGCCGAAAGAGTTGAACACAAGCCACCTCGCAATGACAAAACTGAAATTATTTTAAATTCATTCATTCAACATTAAACTCATGTATGGCATTTGTTTGTCAAAAATAAACTGTGCAAGTTGAACAATATTCCAAGAATTATGAGAATTTTCGAGCGGCAGTTTTACACATTCCGCATTAGATATTATATAACAACCATTGTTTTCGGCAATCAGGCTGTCTTTTAAGAAAATTGTTTTTTTACAATGTCGATTTGTTTCTGCATAAAGTCGCAACATTTTTTCAGCACATATTATTCTGACCATTCCTACTGCCTCGTAATGTGTCTTTTGTGGAATGTTGATATAAATCAAATTATCGGTTTTTGTTTTTTTTGATACCGTTTTAAACAGGCTTGCCGATATTTCCTGCGTTTCTGCAAAATGTTCGTGAACGGCAATATCATCGTTTATCCGCGATGCAAATGATATTCCTGAAATTTTGTTTTCGTATTCCGCAATTAATATCACGCCGTCGCTGTTGTAAATATCTTCGCAAACCGTTTCAAAATCAGAGAAAGAATGTTGTATGCAGCAGTTTCGTTCGTTCATTTTGAGGTCGAAATATTCAAAAATTTTATGTTTATTCGCTTCGGAATATTCGTATATTTTACAGTCTTTTTTGACACAAAAACCGCAAGTATTTATTCGTTGTTTTGTACGGTAAAATACGGTTTCATAATCATTTTTTCGATAAACATCAAACAGTTGAGGTTCGGCAGGAATAAGGAAAGCAGCATAAGTTCCATCAGCAAACAGTTGTTTGTGAGTTTTTTCCATAAGTTTTGTCATCAGTCCCTGTTTGCGAAAATCGGGATGCGTACATATTGCCGACAAATATGCCATGCTTATTTTTGCATCAAAAAAAGTCATCATATACGGAATTACCTGCAAAGCCGCAACAGGACTGTTATTTTTTGATATTGTAAAATGATTTTTTTCGGTATATCTTTTATTAAAATAAAAATTCACAAATTCGGCGCTGTCGTCAAAACAAAGTTTATACAACGCCATTGACAATTCTTTCCACCTTTGGCTTTTGGTCGAATTTATATTTTGTGCGTAATCGTTCATCTTTGCAGTTAAGTTGTAATTTCAATTCAACTGTTATCTATCAATTTAACTCTGTGTTTTTCAAGAATCATTTCCGGCTGATATGATAATTTTGCCTTTCGCAAACCCGGAATATCAAGGTCTTCTTCTCTGTTGAGATAAATATACTGTTCTGGAATATGTTTGGCAAACAGATTATTTATCATTGCATAAGCTCCTTCTACGTTTCTGTCGGCTTTTTCAATACAGATATCAAATGTTTCGTAATTTATCGGATTTCCGTATGTGAATGCCGTTATTTTTCCGTTTACAAACAGCACGCCTCCCAGCAAATCCAGCGCTTCCATATTGTTTATTGCCAAAGTGAGCGCGGTACGTTCTGCCAGAAGTGCGTCTCGTTCTTCGGCGGTTACGTTTGTGTTGTACCAGGATTTTTCAAGTTCTATACATTCTCCGACTAAGTCGGGAGTTAAAATTTTATATTCGTAATTACTGTTATTTTTCAGAAATCTGTTTATAAAATTTCTTTTCGACTGCAATTTTTTACCTTTCAGAGACACAAGATTTTCACGCAGATAAATATAATCCGAATATTTGCGATTTACCGAATATTCAAATGTTTTTGGCATTGCTTCTTCGAGTTCTGCACATAAATTTTTACATACGCCATCTATTCTGAAAGGTTTTTGTATTGCGTTTGCATCATCTATTATTGCTGTAAGTGCATGTCTTAAATTACCATTGCCAACAGGCATCATATAAACAAGTTCATTGCCGTAAAAAAATCGTGTCAGTAAAAAATCGTCTATTACGGCATATTGCGTGCCATATAAAAACGACCAGCTAAAAAGGTTTGCAAACGACAGTTCACAGTTTCGCCGCCATTGTTTAAGCGTAAACGACTGTATGATTTCTTTATCATCTATTGTTATATTTTTAAACGGTATCATGTTATGATGTTTATATTTGTAAAATTTATATTAATGTCAATTTTTCAAATCCCAGTCTATTGGCTGTAATCCCTGTTTTTCCAATAATTCGTTGGTTTTTGAAAAATGTCTGCATCCTGAAAATGCGTTTCCTGCAAGCGGCGACGGATGAGCTGCTTCAAGTATAAAATGTTTTTGCATGTCAATCAAAGTTTTTTTGGAACGTGCAAAATTTCCCCAAAGCAAAAATATAATTCCGCTTTTGTTTTCCGATATTTTAAAAATCACAGCATCAGTGAATGTTTCCCATCCGATTTTGCTGTGCGATGTGGCTTCGTTTGCACGTACGGTAAGTATTGAATTAAGCATAAAAACGCCCTGTTGCGCCCATTTTTCAAGACAGCCGTGATTTGGCGGCGCGATGTTCAAATCGCGTTCAATTTCTTTGTAAATATTGATTAATGAAGGCGGCGGTTTTATTCCGCGCTGCACAGAAAAACAGAGTCCGTGAGCCTGCCCTGCGCCGTGATAAGGATCCTGCCCGATAATTACAACTTTCAGTTTATCGAAAGGCGTTTTTTCAAATGCATTGAAAATTAATTTTCCCGGCGGATATACTGTTTTTCCTGCACGAACTTCGGATTTTACAAAATTTGTAATTTTTTCAAAATAAGGTTTATCAAACTCGCTTTGCAAAATATGCTTCCACGATTCTTCAATCTGCACTTCCATAGTATCATTCTTTATATTGCCCACAAAAATACTGAAATTAATTGATGCTGCAATTTTTTTGAGAGATAAATTTATAAAGAATGTAATTATAATAATCGACAAGGCGAGTCAATTCACTTTATTAGCCTTCTTCAGAAAATAGATTATTATTTAGCCCGTCATTGCGAGCGTAGCGAAGCAATCCAGACACTTATTATTAATATTCTGGATTGCTTCGTTGTTATCTATGCTCACTCCTCGCAATGACGGGCTGCATTATAAAATATCTTTC
>JAIRRX010000100.1 GCA_031255755.1 Prevotellaceae bacterium
ATCCATTGTGCTTTTAAAGCCCTGTCCGGTACAGTTTCCATAATACCGGTAATAGTATTTTTTTCTAAAATATCATGTAAAACAATAACTTTCAGGGTTTATAAATCCGTTGTTCCAAAAGAACTTTTTGAAAGAATCCTGTTTAAAGACGCCAACAACATCTGGTGGTTAGGCAAAAATAACTTTACCAGTTTAGGCGCCTGCCGTTAATGCTCAGGGCAGGCGCCGGAACAAAAAATCATTCGTCGCTTTTGTTTTAGCCGGACGGTTTTCCGATAACAATAAAAAAGAGCTATGAAGATTTGTATTATCCTTTTGGAAATTTTCAGAATAAAACATGAGAAAATATCAGCCGTGCGATGTTTTCAGGAAAAGAAAAGGATATGAATAGCATGGTGGCTGGCGGGGACTTGCCTAATGTTTTCGATAAGTTCCTCTTTAAAGCAGTCAATATGATTGCAGTCAAAAACGGAAGTGCTGCGACTTGGACGTAAAAAAGTGGCTCAGTTTATCGCCTAAGTTTGGATAATGATGTTTAACGAAGAGCTATTTTTCAGCTGGCGTTACTGGACTTTTTGCTGGTTGAAGAATTAACAAGATTAAAAGTCCTATTTTAAAATTAAAAAAACTATTACATAATATTCAGATTATGAAAAGAATGATTTATTTGTTTTGTATTGTTTCACTGTGTATATCCTGTGAACAAAAACAGGATGTCCGTAAGATCGAAGCGGTTTACACTGTTAATCTTGATGATATAAAACCGGAAGGGGATCCGCTTATGGCTTCGGCGATATTTAAAAATGTAAAAACCATTATCCTCGAAGATCATGATTATGCAGTTATTGGAATGATTAATGAACTCCAAGTTTTTGAAGATAAGATATTCATTTTAGACTATGATTTTGCCAAAAAGTTGTTTGTTTTTGATAAAAACGGGAAATTTGTTCGACAAATCGGTTCTAAAGGACAAGGTCCCGGCGAATACAGATCCATAGACGATTTTTGTATTGATGTAGAAAAACGGGCAATTTATATACTGGACCGCGACGGCAGTAAGGTTTTTGTTTACAACTTGGATACGGGAAAATATTTGAATGCTGTAAAATTAAGTCCTGACGAGTCATCGTGTAACTACCTTGCATATTATGACAATAAATTATACACGGCAACAGTTCCTTATGATTACCGTAAAAAAAGCAATTTGCTTATGGAACTTGATATTAAAACGGGAGAACAAAAAGAATATCTTGATGCCGACACATATAATTGCGGGTGGAACAGATTAGATTTTGGGCCAAACAATTTTTTCTCGGCAAAATTAAGCGATTCGCCAAAATTTCTTGCACAATATATGAACACTGTCATGAATATAGATAAGGACGGAGTATATCCTTATCTGACAGTAAATCATAAGAACTGGGTACAAAGTTCCGATATGCTGTCGCGAGAAGAACTCGAAGAACAAGAAACTGACCAGCAAGGAATACTTATATCAAAAAAAAGAACATGGCTGATGCAACACAATTATTTGGAGACAGATAAATATATCTGTTTTAAATATATCGATGAATACAGACCTTATTTGGCGATGTTTGACAAGCACACTCGGGAAACCGGCATTTACAACTATCTGCACAATGATTTACGTGGGCAGGTAGGCTTTGACAGTTCTTTAAAGTTTTATAATTCGCATGCAGCATATGAATATATAGACCCACAGCTTATGCCTATATTTGTGGCAGCTATTAAAAATAATGCAGACAAATTACCCCTAAATTTAGATAAAAGAGATGAATTGTTAAAATTGAATGAAGAAAGTATAGTCATTTTTGAATATGAATTTAAATAGACTGTTTTGGGGATTAATCTTTACCGCATTTTCAATATGCTGTAAGCAGGGATTGTGCCAAAAGGAATTAAAAGTTGTTTTTCACGATGATACGATAGTAAATTGTATTAAATCCTGCGAATACACAGTGATTATATATATACAACCTGAAGGATGTACTTCATGTGCTATGAGTAATTTGATAAATCCATGGGAAGTGTACAAAAAAAGATTAGCCAAATATAATATGGGTATTCTATTAGTTATAAACAGTACGGCGGAACAATATTTTGATAATATGCTTAAATCCTTTAATATAGCACTTTGCCATACTTTTGACAAAACACGTAAATTCAGAATTTCAAACGATAAAATTTTTCAGGTCGTATCTGATGGGACATTTGTTATTGATAAAAACAAAAACGTGATATTCACCGACTCTCCGATATCAACTGTAGAAAAATGGAACTCTTTTGTTAAACTTATTGAACATTAATACTATGAAACTAAATAAATGTCAGATAATATATAAAATCCCGAATATTCTTTTCTTAATTATTCTGTTGTTAGTCCTTTGCACGGTATTTATTGTGAACAGTGATTATGTTTACAGTATGATAGCCGGGAAATATTTTTGGTTTTACGGTTCTGTAACTTTGCTCAGTGTGATAGCCATTCCGGCGTTTGTAATAAAACGCAGAAAAAGGTTGCGTTTCGAGATTCCCGATTTGCTGATACTGCTGTTTTGCATCGCCGCCGTACTGATAACTTTTAGTTGCACAAACAGACTGACAAACAAATGTATGTTACTTGGATTTTCGACAGCGGTTTATTTCTATTTGCGTATATTTTTTTCGGGTCAAAACAAACTGATATACAGTCTGTGCGGTATGGCTTTTGTTACTGTCGGTCTGGTCGAGGCAGTTTGGGGACTAATGCAAGTGTACGGACTTACAGTATCGCAACACAATTTGTATAAAATCACAGGTTCGTTTTTTAATCCGGGGCCGTATTCAGGCTGGCTTGCAACGGTTTTTCCGATGGCTTTGGGATATGCAGTTTTTAATCGCAAAGAACACAAAGTTACACAAAGTCTCTTCGGGCGTATAAGTAAGACGGGTACAAAAATTATTGGACTGCTGACAGTTTTATGTACATTGCTTGTACTGCCTGCCGCAATGAGCCGCGCATCATGGCTGGCGGCTCTCGGCGGCAGCATTTTTATTGCGGTAATGTACGGTTTGCAAAATAAGGCAGTCATTGACCGGTTGAAAAAATACAGAAAAAGACTTGTTCTTCTTTCGATTGCCGTTTCTGTTCTGTTTGCCGTTGCGATGACGGGACTGTTTTTGCTGAAAAAGGATTCGGCTTCGGGACGCGCTTTTACATGGAAAATAGCTCTGCAAACCGTCAAGGAACATCCGTTTGGCGTTGGCCTGGGCAATTTTGGCGGAAGCTATGGCGATGCACAGGCGGCATATTTTGCTTCGGGTGCAGGAACAGAACGGGAAGAATATGTTGCTGGAGGCGTTGAATATGCCTTTAACGAATATCTGCAAATATGTATCGAAACGGGAATTGTACCCTTTCTCATTTTTCTTGCCTTTGTTTTTCGTGTTTTGTATTCGGGAATACGCAACAGAAATTATCTCCCTGCGGGTTCGCTGGCTGCGCTGCTGATATTTGCCTCGATGTCGTATCCGTTCAATGTGTTGCCTTTTGTTATTACATTTGTATTTTTATCCGTGCTTTGCATGGCTGACGGTAATGACAGCGAAATACCGGACAGGAAAAGACTTTACCCGAAATTTGTGATCTGGGCTTTTCTAATTATTGCGCCTGTGTCCATTGCTCTATGTACGGATAAAATATGCTCTTTGCAGGCAGCACATAAAAAGTGGAGCAGGACAAGAGCATTATATGTGATGAATATGTACAGG